>NZ_JAEX01000007.1 GCF_000519125.1 Desulfocurvus vexinensis DSM 17965 | reverse complement strand
CCGCAGTCGCCCCCCGCGCGGGGGGCGTGGATTGAAACGTACAGTCCGGGGATGATGTTGTTCCTTTGCTGCCTCCTTAGCAGGGGAAATGAAGTCCCGCTCTTCCAAGATGGATAGCCCTTGTGATCTAGATTTTCGATTCAGCGGAGCGCTGGGATGGAAGGCTCAATTCAGCAATGAGAGGGCTCTCCGTGGATTGAAGGCAACGGAGTAACCCGGCTGGGGAACGATGGACAGCATGAGGGGTTTTGGGGGAGTCTTGAGAAAGGATTTTGGTGATACCCCCGCGTTACAACCCCTCCATCCGGAGGGGTTGTACGCCTGGCAGCGGTGAGGAATGGAGAGCGCCGCCAGGAAGATAAGTGGCCCCTCATAGGCCTGCAAGGGGCAATGGTAATGGCCCTAAGAAACTGGGGATAGCAGGAATAAAATCTGCAAATGGGCCTGCATTTGCCCCTGAGAACAGGTCTGAGGAGTCCTCTGAGGAGACACTGTTGAGTCCCCTGAGGAACCCCCTGAGGACGTGCCGGAATGTGCTCCTGATTTCGGCTATTAAAACGCCTCTGGAAATCCATGAACGCACTATGAACGAGGTTAGGAACCGGACTCTGAGAACGGCTCTGCACCCGGCAGTCAAAGCAAAAAGCCCCTGGACCTCCAGGGGCTTTAAATACTGCGCGCAGAGGGTGTCAGGATAGCACTCCTCCGGGTCCGATCTCGCCCCTGAGGATGCGCCCCACCAAGTCCGTAATCTCGTCCATCCGCTCAGGTTCGGCTGGATTGATGCTCACCCGTTCGGCCCACGTCGTAGCCCGGCGCAGCAGGAGTTCGCGCACGTCCTCGCCGGGGATCTGATCGGCGGGCAGCGGTTTGCCGAGGGAGTAGACCGAGCCTGAGCGTGTGAGGACGGTCTGGCCCTGAGCCACCGTACCGCTCTCGATCGGGCTGGTGATAATCGCGCGGGAGGACTCCTCGCCGAGAACAGTCCGGCCCGCCAAGAAAGGCACGGGCCCCTTATTGCTCGGCCACCAGAGGATCCGCCACCGCTCAATCACGCCGATATGCATCATAGCTTGATCTCCCTGGCGCGGCGCGGGATCCTTTCTTCGT
Organism: Desulfocurvus vexinensis DSM 17965; assembly: GCF_000519125.1. NCBI lineage: Bacteria > Pseudomonadati > Thermodesulfobacteriota > Desulfovibrionia > Desulfovibrionales > Desulfovibrionaceae > Desulfocurvus > Desulfocurvus vexinensis. The sequence goes on along the minus strand of NZ_JAEX01000007.1, from coordinate 171,158 downwards.
CCAGGGCCAGACCCAGCTTGTCTTCGGCGATGTCGGCCAGGCCCATCCAGTCGGTGCCGAAACCAAGCGCGAAGATAACAGCGGCATAGCTGCCCATGCTTACGCCGGGATTTCCTTTTTGGATCTTCGATAGGGTTTCGCGGCTTATGCCCGCCCGATCGGCAACCGTCACCATTCTCAGGCGACGGCGCAGGCGGGCCTTTTTCAGCGACTCTCCGAGTTTCTTGAGTCCGCTTCGGACGATGATGGGTTCCTTTTTCGGCATAATGACCAGAATATTAGGCAGTAATTTAGTTTATGACAAGAAATATAGCCCTAACACCTATGGGGGCGCTACCGCCAACCATCCCTGGTCTTATTCCGCAACTCCGACACGACTGCAGCCACATAATCCGGATCGTACGGCTCCAACCAGGTCAGCCACTCTCGCGCAGGGCTCCACCAGGCCACCTTGCCCAGGGCCGTCCATCGGCACCCCGCCGGAGTCACGCCCGCGGCGAATCGGTGGAAGTGGCCAGCATTGAGCAGGCCTGCAGCGCTCCAGGACGCCCTCCAGCGTCTTTTCCAGCGGGGCCGGGCTCATGTCCCAGCCGTGGGCTGATTCCAGAATCTCCCGTGTCCCGCTCGTGCGGTCCACGACCATCATGGCGACGGCCTGCGGCAGGGGGTGCGAGATCACCACGTCGACACGTTCCGGGAGCGCGGCCAAGTCGATCTCCGAGGCCTCAAGGTCACGCCAGACGGAGGCCCCCTCCACCCGGAGTGGCCAGTCGACGGACTTCGCGCCCCCCTAGAAACAGCACCACCCTGCCATCAGGCAACGTGAGGGTTGAGCCCGTAGGCTGGTAGATCACGCCTGGGGCCATTTCGGTTGGCTTCGTCAGATCAGCGAGCAGCGGCCAGCACTCGTGATTGCCCGCGCACCAATGGACCGGGACACGCCGTCCGTTTGGCGTCACGTTGCGCCCGAGCAGGCGCTCCTCTATGAGGCCTGGGAAGTTGCCAAAGTCGCCGACCTGTAGGATGAGATCCGGCTCCGCATGCTCCGAGAGCCAGGCCAGGGCCTCCATGTCGCCGTGGAGGTCTCCGAGGATGGGGATACGCGAGAGCATGCCAATCCCACGCCTTCGTGCTGTTAGCCCTTGGGCAATGGGCTCGTTGCGTTGGGAAAGAGCCTGGTCACTATCTCAGTGGCGAGTGTAAACGGGTTCGTTCCGGGCATGGGGCAAAATTCGTGGGTGATGCCACCACGGATGCGGATGCGCATGACGCGGGTGAAAGTGAAGCCTGCGTAGGCTACCTCACGCCCCTGATCGAACCAGGTCTGGCCGAATGCTACATCTCTGCTCATTGCTCATCTCCTGTTCATTTGTGCGCCTTGACTGCTTCCGAAGCGTTGTTTTTGAGATGAATCCCGAGAGCCTTTTGTGATCAGGAAGAAGCCTCATGTTCGAATTAGCCGTGTATTCTTTTGGCCTTGCGAATTAAGCCTTCTGTCCCCGCTTGACCCCGTCCAGGCGATCCGCCAGCCTGTGTGCACGTAAATGGCTATAGCGCGCAAGCATCTGAAGGGTCTTGTGCCCGCTGATGGTCTTGATCTCCATCACATCCAGGTCGGTATTTTCAAACAAGCGGCTGATCGCCTCGTGCCGCAGATCATGGAATCTCAAGTCAGGTAACCCAGCGCCAGTGCTGGCTCTATGAAAAAGTTTGGTTATCCAATTCGCGCTCAGGCCAAACACTTCGCCTTGAATATTCCTGGGGATCGATTTGAGGATTTCGATCGCACTGCGCGACAGCGGCACTGATCTGGCTTCGCCGTTTTTGGTCATGGGGAGGTGTATGAAGCGTTGCTTGAGGTCGACACGATCCCAACTGAGTTCGGCGATCTCCGACCGGCGCATGGCTGTCTCCAAGGCGAAGAGGATCACCGGCTTGAGGCGTTCATCCGCGGCCTGCAGCAGCTGCTCTTCTTCTTTCACTTCAAGGCGGCGAGACCGCCCGGGTGGGAGCTTGGGCTTGTTCACCCGCTTGGCTGGGTTGTGAAGGGATTCCATGCCCCAGTCCGTGCTGGCGATCCCATAAATGCGCGAGATGAGATTGATTTCGTGGGTTATCGTCTGCGCGCCTGCGCCTTCATCCTGACGGAGCCTGATGTGCTCGGCGAGATCCTTGCCGCGGATCGCGGCGAGGTGCTTGCTGGAGATGGGGCGATTGGTAATCTGGCGGATTCGGCTGCGGACCTTGCGAGGTGTTTTGTAGTTATCGAGATATTCCAGCTCGAAACGCTCCAGCGCTTCCTGGAGGGTGGTGCTTTCGGCCTCGCGGCGGCTGACGAAGACGCCTCTGTCGATTTCCGATTCCACCTCCCGCGCCCATTTTACGGCGTCATCGTATGCCTCAAAGGTCTTGCTCTGAGGAGGGAAGCCCTTGCGCTTGATTTTGACGCGGAACTGGTAGGGCCCGCGCTTCTCGATACACGCCATTACGGTCTCCTTTCTTAATTGGGATGTTCCCAAAAAGTTCCCATAAAGACAAGGGGGAGGATAAAAACAGGATGGAAAAAGAAAAGAATCTCAGCTATCATACTGAGATTCTTTAATTTTAATTGGCGCGCCAGGGAGGGATCGAACCCCCGGCCGTCGGCTTAGAAGGCCGATGCTCTATCCAACTGAGCTACTGGCGCGCGCTGGGGGATGCGTCTTATATGCCACGACGCGCCGCGCGGTCAAGGGAGGGCGCCGGGCGCGGGCCGGGCGCGGGCCGTGGGCGAGGTGGAACGCGGGGCCGGGGTGTGGGAACCGGGGCGTGGGGCCGGATGGCACCCGGGGCGCCGGGCGCGGCTGGCGGGGCGCGGGGGAACGTGCTATTGGCCCGGTCATGGGAAAATCCGCATCCACCCGCCCCGCGCGCCCTTGCCCGGCAGGCGCTGCGACCCGCGAGCCCGCCGCCTCCGCGCCGTGCGCACCATGTGCGCCCGGGGCGGCCTGCGGCCCTGAGGCCTCTCGCCCCGCAGACCCCGCGACCTGCGGGCCTGCCGCCCCCGCGCCGTGCGCGTCGTCCGCGTCCTGTGCGCCCGGGGCGGCCTGCGGCCCTGCGGCCTCGGCTTCCGCCCGCCCCGCGCCCCTGGCCTGTTTCGCGGACCTCGCCGCCCATCTGGACGCCCGGGGCATGTTCCATATGGACTTCGGCCTGGGGCGGATGCGCGCGGCCCTGGAGGCCCTGGGGCTGGCGGGGCGCCAGGAAGGGGGGCGCCCCCTGCCGGGCGCAGCGGTCGCCGCACCCCCGGGGGCGGCCCGGGGCCCTGGCGCCGTGGCCCGGCCCGTGGCCGTGCAGGTGGTGGGCACCAACGGCAAGGGCTCGGTGTCGCTGATGCTGGCCGAGATCATGCGCGCCCACGGGCTGCGCGCGGGGCTGTACGCCTCGCCGCATTTCGTGGACGTGCGCGAACGGGTGCTGGTGGACGGGCGCAAGCTGGACGAGGCGGCCTGGATGACCCTTGGGAGCGCCGTGCTGGCTACCCCCGGCGGGCCGGAGCTGACCTATTTCGAGTGCGTCACGGCCATCGCGGCCCTGGGCTTTGTCCGCGCGGGGTGCGCCGCGGTGGTGCTGGAAGCGGGCCTGGGCGGCGCCCACGACGCCACCACCGCCCTGGATGCGGACCTCACGGTGTTCACGCCCATGGGCCTGGACCATATGGCCGTGCTCGGGCCGACCCTGGCGCATATCGCCCGCGACAAGGCCGGGGCCATGCGCCCGGGCGTGCCCGCCGTCAGCGGACCCCAGCCGCCCGAGGCCATGGCCGTGCTGCGCGAGCGGGCCCGCGAGATCGGCGCGCCGTTCATGACCGTTGCGGATGTCCTCGGCGCGGCTCCCCCCGGGCCGTGCGCCGGGGTGCCCGCCCCGGCCATGGCCGGGGAGCACCAGCGCGAGAACGCGGCCCTGGCCCTGGCGGCCTGGACGGTGCTGGCCCGCGCCCGGGGCTGGGCCTCGGACCCCGCCGCCTGCGCCCGGGCCATCGGCGCCGCACGGCTGCCGGGGCGGCTGCAATGCGTGCCGGGCGGGCCGGGGCGCGCAGAGCTCTGGCTGGACGGCGCGCACAACGCGCCCGCCCTGGAGCGCCTGGCCCGGGCCGTGGGCCGCGCCGTGCCGCGCCCCGCCGCCGTGATCTTCGCCTGCATGGCCGACAAGGATCTGGCGGCCATGGCGCCCCTGGTGGCCGGGCTGACCGCCGGGCCGCTGTGGCTGCCCGCCCTGCCCGAGGTGCCGCGCGCCCTGGCGCCCGAGGCCGCCGCCGCGCTGCTGGGCCCGCGCGCCGTGCCCCTGCCGGGGCTGGCCCGGGCGTTGGAGCTGGCCGACGGGCTCGGGGACGGCGCGGGGGCCCCGGGGCCGGTGCTGGTCTGCGGCTCGCTGTACCTGCTGGGCGCCTTCTTCGCCCTGCGCCCCGAGGCCCTGGGCACCCGGGGGCCGGACCTGGCCCTGCCGCCGCTCCCGGCCCCGGAGGACGGGCCCTCGGCCTGACGACCCGCCGCCTTCGGCCTGCCCCGGCCCCGGCCCCGGGCCCGCCTGGGTTCGTGGTGCTGCGTACGCTCGGTGTGGACGCCGAAAATCCGGCGCCGCGTCGCCCCGCGTTTCGCCCGCCCGGGGCTTTCGGCCCGCCTGGGCTTGCGGGGCGGGCCGGGGCAGGGTAGCATCCGCGCTGCGCCGATGCCCGCCCCGCCGCGCCCCGCGTGGTCGGCGCCGCCCCGCACCCGAGCAACAGGACAGGACCGATGCACGAACTCTTCCGCCGCCTGCCGAGCATGGACGCCGCCCTGGCCGAATTGACCGCCGCCCCGGACCTGGCGGCCCTGCCGCGCCCGCTGCTGCGCGAGGCGGTCACGGATTTCCTGGATTCGCTGCGCCGCGACATCCGCGAGGGCCGCGTGGCCGACCCCGCCGCCCTGGACCCCGCCGCCCTGCGTCCGGCCCTGGCGGCCTTTGCCCGCGCGGCCTGCCGCCCGCATTTCCGCCGCGTGCTCAACGCCACGGGCGTGGTGGTGCACACCAACCTGGGCCGCTCCATCCTGGCGCCCGAGGCCATGGCCGCCGTGGCCGACGCCTGCGCGCGCTACTCCAACCTGGAATTCTCGCTGGCAACGGGCGAGCGCGGCAGCCGCTACAGTCACGTCGAGGCCCTGCTCGCGCGGCTGACCGGGGCCGAGGCCGCCCTGGTGGTCAACAACAACGCCGCCGCCGTGATGCTCGTGCTGGACACCCTGGCCAAGGGCCGCGAGGTGGTCGTTTCGCGCGGGCAGCTCGTGGAAATCGGCGGCTCCTTCCGCATTCCCGATGTCATGGCCCGCTCGGGGGCCATCCTGGTGGAGGTCGGCGCCACCAACCGCACCCACCCGCGCGACTACGAAGGCGCCATCACCGAGAACACCGCCGCGCTGCTCAAGGTCCACTGCTCCAACTACCGCATGATCGGCTTCACCAGCGAGGTGGGCGCGCGGGAGCTGGCCGAGATCGGCGCGCGCCACGGCCTGCCCGTCATCGAGGACCTGGGCAGCGGCAGCCTGGCCGAGCTGGGCGGCGGGCCCCTGGGCGAGCCCACGGTGCAGCAGGCCGTGGCCGCCGGGCTGGATGCGGTGACCTTCTCGGGCGACAAGGTGCTGGGCGGGCCCCAGGCCGGGATCATCGTGGGCCGCGAGCGCTGGATCGCGCGGCTCAAGAAGAACCCCCTGAACCGCGCCCTGCGCATCGACAAGATGACCCTGGCGGCCCTGGAGGCCACCCTGCGGCTCTACCTGGACCCCGAGGCGGCCCTGCGCCGCGTGCCGACCCTGCGCATGATCACCGCCACGGCGCAGGAGCTGCGCGTGCGGGCCGGGCGGCTGGCGCGGCGCCTGCGCCGCGACCTGGGCGCGGCGGCGGTGGTCGGCCTTGCGCCGGGCATGTCGCGCGTGGGCGGCGGGGCCTTCCCCGAGCGCGATCTGCCCACCACCCTGGTCACCCTGGCGCCCGCTGACGGCACCGGGGCCGAGGAGCTGCGCCGCAGGCTGCTGGGCACGGACCCGCCCCTGGTGGGCCGCACCCAGGACGACCATTTCTGCCTCGACCCGCGCACCCTGGGCGACGACGAAATTTCCCTGGTGGCCGCCGCCCTGCGGCAGGCCCTGGTTCCCTAGCAGACGACCCCCAAGGAGACCCCATGTCCGAGAAGAAGACCGACCTGACATACGAAACCCGCAACTGCTGGGACGTGTACGCCGCGCCCAAGGACCGCAAGGCCATGGACGCCCTGGCCGCCCGCTACCTGGAGTTCCTCTCCGCCTGCAAGACCGAGCGCGAGACCATCGAATATGTGTGCGCCAAGGTGCAGAAGGCCGGATTCAAGGACGACCTGGGCCACGACATGGTCTGGCGCGACATGCGCGGCAAGACCATGTTCCTGGCCCGGCGCGGCAAGCGGCCCCTGTCCGCGGGCGTGCGCCTCGTGGGCGCCCACGCCGACACCCCGCGCCTGGACCTCAAGCAGCACCCGCTCTACGAGGAATGCGGCGTGGGGCTGGCCAAGACGCACTACTACGGCGGCATCCGCAAGCACCAGTGGTTCGCCCGGCCCCTGGCCCTGCACGGGGTGGTGGTGCGCGCCGACGGCCAGGCCGTGGTGGTCAACATCGGCGAGGACGCGGGCGACCCGGTGTTCACCGTGCTCGACCTGCTGCCGCACCTGGCCTACGGGCAGATGGAAAAGACCGTGACCAACGCCTTCGAGGCCGAGAAGCTGAACATCGTTTTCGGCCACGAGCCCCGGGCCAAGAAAGCCGCCAAGGGCAAGGACGGCGCGGCCTCCGACGAGAAGAACCGCGTCAAGGGCCGCGTGCTGGACATGCTCAACGCCAAGTACGGGCTGGTGGAGGAGGACTTGTTCTCCGCCGAGCTTCAGATCGTTCCGGCGGGCGCGGCGCGGCCCGTGGGGCTGGACGGCTCGCTCATCGGCGGCTACGGCCAGGACGACCGCATCTGCGTCTTCGCCGCCCTGGAAGCCCTGCTGGCCGCCAAGGCCCCGGAGCACACCCAGGTGGTGCTGTTCTGGGACAAGGAGGAGATCGGCTCCGAGGGCGCCACGGGCGCCAAGAGCCTGTTCTTCGAGTATTGCATGGACGACCTGGCCCGGGCCTGGGAGCCCGGCGCGCGGCTGTCGGAAATCTTCCTGAACACGCGCGCCGTGTCGGCGGACGTGCACGGCGCCCTGGACCCGGACTACCAGGACGTGCACGAGAAGCTCAACTCGTCGCTGCTGGGCCACGGCCCGGTGTTCTGCAAGTTCACCGGCCACCGGGGCAAGGTCGGCGCCAACGACGCCCACGCCGAGTATGTGGGCTTCCTGCGCAACCTGCTGAACCGCGCCGGAATCCCCTGGCAGATGGCCGAGCTGGGCCGGGTGGACCTGGGCGGCGGCGGCACGGTGGCCAAATACCTCGCGGCCTACGGCATGGACATCATCGACTTCGGCCCCGGCGTGCTCTCCATGCACTCGCCCTTCGAGATCAGCTCCAAGGCCGACCTCTACGCCACAACCCTGGCCTACCGCGAGTTCCTGCAAAGCTAGCGCAGGCTGCGGCGTTGGGTGGCGTCGCGCGTAGTAGACTTGAAGAATGAGAAATCCCCCGCGACGGTGTGCCGTCGCGGGGGATTCAATATTCAATTCTATTGTGCTTAGTGCCTTGGTCCCAAAAGAATGAGGTGTAGCTCGTCTGAACCAATAGAGCTACTCCCGATTGTGTCTTTGCGCATCGATGCGATAAGGTTGATTAGCGAATCACGCTGTTCTTTTGTTGCAGTTTGAGCACCCATTTCTTGAAAAAAAGCAAGAGATTTAATGACATTATCTGATCCATAGAGGCATATCCGACATTTCGTCTCAGAAGTCTGGCTGTCCAAAGCGGATTTCGCACTTGGATCTTTAGTGATGTTGTGATGCCCGTATCTGCTTACGCAACTCCAAAAATCAAGATATGCTTTTACTCGTATCTCTCTATTGTGCCGCTTTTCTTCAAGATATTTTGTGAAATAGAATTGGAGAAATGCACCAATGGTGACTGCACATAGGGATATGAACGCTGTCAACATAAGACGGCTCCTTTAGGCTGTGGGAGTATGCATTGATGTATTGTCTCCTCATCTCCCTTCGCACCTACACCCCCAGCCACTCCCTCAGCGCGGCCACGCGGTGGGTGTAGGTGTGGTGGGTGAGGATTTCTGTGCGCCAGGCGGTTTGTATGTCGTGGCGCAGGGGGGTGCCGGGGGCGAGGCGGCGGGCCAGGGTGGGGAGGTCGGCAGGGGTGGCGAAGCGGACCTCGCGGACTAGCTCCTCCGGGAAAAGGGACAGGCCCGGGGTGGCGTCGGTGAGCAGCAGGCCGCCTGCCGCCCAGACGTCGAAATGGCGCTGGGTCAGGCCGTGGGGCAGCAGCAGGCTGGTGGCGTTGAGGGTCCAGGCGGCCTGGCGGTAGATGGCGGGCAGGGTGGTGTAGTAGTCCACGGGCGGGCGCAGGGTGGCCCCGGCGGGCAGGCGTTCGGCCCAGCCCTGGTCGCCGTAGACCGTCAGGCCCAGGGGCGCGGCGGCTTCCAGGCAGGCGGCGCGCAGCTCGCGGCTGGCGGCGTCGGCCCCGGCCCCGATGCGCCGGGCCTCGGCCCCGGGCCACAGCGGCCAGATGGCCAGCCGCTCGGCCCACCAGTGGTAGTCGGGCCGCCCGCCCGCGCCGAGCATGGCCCGGGCCGCGTCCCATTGCCAGCGCGGCACGGCGCTGCCCGCGAAAAATTTCTCCCGCCCCGGAAACTGCGAACGGCCCACGAAGACCATCCGCCCGTCCAGGCCCAGGTCCGGCTCCGGGCCCACGCCCGAGGGCACGCCCCGGTCCGGCGCCATGGCGCCGCGGCTGCCCAGGGCCGTGCCTGCGCCCGCGCCCGCGCCGCCGCCCGGGCAGCCCGCATCCGTGCTCCCCCCGGTGCTCCCCCCGGCGCCCCCCCCGGCGCCTGCCCCCGCCCCCCCGCCCCCCCCGGGCGCGAACAGCTCCGGGCAGGCCGCCAGGGGCAGGTGCAGCACCTCGCGCACGCCGTGCAGGCGCAGGGCCGGGGCGAAGGACGCGTCGGTCAGCGCCAGCCGCACCCGGGTCCAGAAGGGCGAGCGCAGCCCGCTGACCAGATGGAACGGATTGTCCACGCACCACACGCACACCGGCACCCGCGCGGCGTCCAGCAGGTGGAACAGCTCACCGAAGGGGTCCAGGCCCCTGAAATTGACGCACAAGAACAGGGCCGGGCGCTCCTGGCGCAGCAGGGCGGGCACCAGCTCGCCCGTATGCTTCGGGGGCAGCACGCGCACGGCCAGCCCGGCCCGGGTCAGCGCGGCGGCCAGCTCGCGCACCAGCAGGTCGCCCTCGGCGCCCGGCAAGAGCACCGAGGGCCGGGGCGCGGGCAGGGCGGGCGCGGCCCGCAGCCCGGCCAGGAAACGGCAGCGGCCCAGAATCGGCCCCCAGAACGACGGGAACAGCCGCGCCCCGGGGCGGTAGACCCACAGCTCGGCCCCGGCGATGAGAAATTCGTCCAGGTCGCCGGGCTCCAGCAGGCGCCAGTGCCCGGGCAGGGCCGCGTGCCACGAGGGCGGCATCTGGGCCTTGAACCCGGGGGCCTCCATGGCGTATACGGCCCTGCCCGGCGGCAGCAGGGCCGCCGCCTGGGCCGGGTCCGGCCCTATGCCCAGCAGCAGCACATGGCCGCCCGGCCCGTCCGGCCCGCCTTCGCGGGTGAATTGCGCCGGGCCGTCGGGCGGCGTCTGGAGCATGCCCAGCTCGGTGGTGATGCGCGGTCGTTCGGGGCGTGTGTTCATGGGCTGCCAGGTGTTGCGGCCCCCGGGGGTCGCCTGTTACAAGAAATTTTCCCGCAGGGCGCCAACCACATGAAAAAGTACCGGGACCATTATTTCGAGCGGGCCAAGCGCGAGAACTACCCCGCGCGCTCGGTCTACAAGCTCCAGGAGCTGGACAAGCGCTTCGGCCTGTTCCGCACGGGCATGACCGTGCTGGACCTGGGCGCGGCCCCCGGCTCGTGGACCCTGTGGGCCGCCAAGAAGGTCGGCCCCGGGGGCTTCGTCCTGGCGGCGGACATCCAGGCTACCGAAACGGGCTTCCCCGGCAACGTGGCCTTCTTCCGCGAAGACGTGTTCCAGCGCTCGGAGGCCTTCGAGGCCGAGCTGGCCGCGCGCGGGCCGTTCCATGTGGTCATGTCCGACATGGCGCCCAGCACCACGGGCCACAAGGGCACGGACCAGGCCCGGTCCATGAACCTGTGCGAGGAGGCCCTTGCCGTGGCCCTTGTGACCTTGGTAAAGGGCGGGCACTTCGTGGTCAAGGTGTTCCAGGGGCCCGACGAGCAGGCCTACCGCGAAGCCCTGCGGGCCCGCTTCGGCAAGGTCAAGACCTTCAAGCCCAAGAGTTCGCGCCCGGAGAGCAAGGAAATCTTCTACGTGGGCCAGGACTTCCTGGGCCGGGAATGATCCGGCGCCGCGCCGCCCCCGGGCGCGCGGCACAACCATATCACTACATTCAGCGCATTCGGAGGACACCATGGCCGGTCACAGCAAATGGGCCAACATCCAGCACCGCAAGGGGCGCCAGGACGCCAAGCGCGGCAAGGCCTTCACCAAGGCCGCGAAGGAAATCATCATCGCCGCCAAGAGCGGCGGCAACCCGGACATGAACCCCCGCCTGCGCGCCGCCATCCAGGCCGCCAAGGCCGTGAACCTGCCCAAGGACAAGATCGAGAACGCCATCAAGAAGGGCACCGGCGAGCTGGCGGGCGGCGAAATGTTCGAGGTGCAGTACGAGGGCTACGGCCCCGGGGGCATCGCCATCCTCGTCGAGGCCGCCACGGACAACAAGAACCGCACCGTGGCCGAGGTCCGCCACATCCTGTCGCGAGGCAACGGCAACATGGGCGAGGCCGGGTGCGTGGCCTGGATGTTCGACAAGAAGGGCACCTTGTACTTCGACAAGGCCAAGTACGGCGAGGAGCAGATCATGGAGGCCGGCCTGGAGGCCGGGGCCGAGGACGTGGTGGACGACGGCGAGGCCTGGGAAGTGCGCTGCGCCCCCGAGGATTTCGCCGCCGTGCAGCAGGCCTTCGACGACGCAGGCCTGGAGTACTCCTCCGCCGAGATTTCCATGATCGCCCAGAACACCATCGACGTGGACGTGGACACCGGGCGCAAGCTGGTGAACCTCATCGACAAGCTCGAAGACAACGACGACGTGCAGAACGTCTTCCACAACGCCGAGCTGCCCGACGAGCTGTTCGCCGAGCTGGAGCAGGGCTAGCCCCCGGCCATGGCGGACAACGGCCTGCTCGTGCTGGGCATCGACCCCGGCTCGCGCGTCACCGGCTTCGGGCTGGTGCGCGAGGTGTCGGGCCGGGCCATGCTCGTGGAGGCCGGGACCATCACCACCGGCGCGGAAAAGGACCTGGGCCGCCGCCTGGGGCGCATCCACGCCGGGGTGGCCGAGCTGGTGGCCCGCCACGGGCCCGACGTGGCCGCCGTGGAGAACGTGTTCGTCTCGCGCAACACCATGAGCGCGCTCAAGCTCGGGCAGGCGCGCGGGGCGGCCATCGCCGCCGTGGCCGTGGCGGGCATTCCCGTGGCGGCCTACGAGCCCACGGTGGTCAAGAAGAACCTTGTGGGCGTGGGCAACGCGCCCAAGGGCCAGGTGGCCTGGATGGTCGCCCACTCCCTGGGCATGAAGAACCCCGGCTGGGCCGAGGACGCCTCCGACGCCCTGGCCGTGGCCCTGTGCCACCTCAACCAGCGCCGGTTCGACCGGCTGGCGGGAAAGCAGCCATGATCGCCTATCTGCGCGGCACGGTGGTGGCCCGGTCCGAAAGCTCCTGCGTGGTGCTGACCCCGGGCGGGGTGGGCTACGAGGTCGGCCTGACGGTGCACGCCGCCGCCGGGCTGCCGCGCCAGGGCGAGGTGGAGCTCTTCGTGCAGACCATCGTGCGCGAGGACGCCCTGGAGCTTTACGGCTTCGCCACCTGGGACGAGCGCGAGACCTTCGCCCTGTTGCTGTCCATCTCCAAGCTCGGGCCCAAGACGGCCCTGGCCATGCTCTCGGTCTTCTCGCCCGACGACCTGCGCCGGGTGGTCCTGGCCGACGATTTCATGCCCCTGGTGCAGGTGCCGGGCATCGGCAAGAAGAGCGCCCAGCGCATCTTCATCGAGTTGAAATACAAGCTCGAACCCGGCGGCGTGGCCCCGGGGCCGCTGCCCGGGGGGCTGCCCGGGCCTGCGGCGTCGGTCTTCCGCGACGCCCTGGCGGGGCTGACCAATCTGGGCTATGACGAAGCCCAGGCCCGGGGCGTGCTCGAAACCGTCCTGGGCGCGGAACCCGACCTCGACGTGGCCGGCGCCCTGCGCGCCGCCCTGCGGCACATCTCCAAGGCGCGTGAATGAGCATGGCATCCGTTTCCCCCCCGGCCTGCGGGCCCGGCCCCGACGACGGCATCCGCCCGCGCAGGCTGGACGAATTCATCGGCCAGGACGAGCTGCGCGCCAATTTGCGCGTGTTCCTCTCCGCCGCGCTGGAGCGCGGCCAGGCCATGGACCATGCGCTGCTCTACGGCTGCCCGGGCCTGGGCAAGACGACCCTGGCCCAGATCCTGGCCAGCGAGCTGGGGGTCAACCTGGTCAGCACGTCGGGCCCGGTGCTGGAGCGCAGCGGCGACCTGGCGGCCATCCTGACCAACGTGTCGCGCCACGACATCCTGTTCATCGACGAGATCCACCGCATGCCCCCGGCGGTGGAGGAAATCCTCTACCCGGCCATGGAGGACTTCAAGCTCGATCTGGTCATCGGCCAGGGCCCCGGGGCGCGCACGGTGAAGATCGACCTGGAGCCCTTCACCCTGGTGGGTGCCACCACGCGCATCGGCCTGCTGACCTCGCCCCTGCGCGACCGCTTCGGGGTCATCGCGCGCCTGGAGTTCTACGCCCCGGCGGAGCTGGCGCGCATCGTCACCCGCGCGGCGGCCATCCTGGGCGTGCCGCTCACGCCCGAGGGCGCCCTGGTCATCGGGCGGCGCTCGCGCGGCACCCCGCGCATCGCCAACCGCCTGCTGCGCCGCGTGCGCGATTTCGCCCTGGTGGAGGGCGACGGCACCGTGGACGCCGCCGCCGCCGAGGCCGCCCTGGAACGTCTGGACGTGGACGGCTCGGGCCTGGACACCATGGACCGCAAGATCCTCTCCGTGCTCATCCACCACTACTCGGGCGGCCCCGTGGGCGTGAAGACCCTGGCCGTGGCCTGCTCCGAGGAGGTGCGCACCATCGAGGAGATCTACGAGCCCTACCTCATGCAGTGCGGCTTTTTGAAGCGCACCCCGCGCGGGCGCGTGGCCACGGCCAAGGCCTACGCCCACCTGAATCGCATCACCTCCGGACAGGGGAGCCTTTCGTGAGAATCGTCGCCGCCAGCTTCCAGATCATGGCCCTGCCCGACCCCGAAAGCGTGCTGGCGCACATCGAGGCCGCCGGACGCACCTGCTACAAGTCTGAGGACAAGATGACCCCGGACTCGGGGCGCGAGTTCGTGGCGCGCATCCTGCGCTCGGGCCACGAGAGCGTCATCGAGCACGCCTCGGCCACGGTGCGCTTTGTCTGCGACCGCGGCGTGACCCACGAGCTGGTGCGCCACCGGCTGGCGTCCTACAGCCAGGAATCCACGCGCTACGCCAACTACTCCAAGGACCGCTTCGGCAGCGAGATCACCGTGATCCGCCCGCTGTTCTGGGCCGAGGGCAGCCCGCAGTATGTGCTCTGGGAGCGCGCCATGCGCGAGGCCGAGGCGGCCTACCTGGAGCTGATGGCCGCCGGGGCCAAGGCCCAGGAGGCCCGCGCCGTGCTGCCCAACAGCCTGAAGACCGAGATCGTCATGACCGCCAACCTGCGCGAGTGGCGCCACGTCATGCGCCTGCGCTGCGCCGGGGCGGCCCACCCGCAGATCCGCGAGATCATGCTGCCCCTGCTGGACGAGTTCTCCCGGCGCATCCCCGTGGTCTTCGACGACCTGCGCGCGCAGTTCGCCGAAGACATCGCGGCCTTCGCGGCCCGGGGCGGGCAGTGAGCCTGCCCGGGGCCCCGGGGGCGGGCGGGCCGGGGCCGGTGGTCATGGACGACGTGCCCCTGTCGCGGCCGCGCATCGACGAGACCGGGGCGCTGGTCGTGCCTGCGGACTGCGACCCCCGCTACCGCTGGTGGACCAAGGACGGCATGAAGCTCGCGCGCATCCTCGTGGAGCTGCACGCCTCGCGCAGCGTCTGGGAGCGCTACATGGCCGAGCCCTATCCCGAGGAACTCCAGCGCGAGAACTACCCCCTGCTGGGCGGCTGAGGCCGCCGCGCGGGCCCGCGCTCCGCGCCCGCGCCTGCCTCCCCGGGCCCGGCCGGAAAAGCGGGGCCCGCGCGGCCCGCGCCCGCGCTGCGTCTGCGGCCCCCGTCGTTCGCTGCCCGCCCTGTCTGCCCGCCCGGAAGGCGCTGCCCTGGCCCGAAGGACAGCCTTTCAAGCTGTCTGCGCACCTGCGCGTCCGGGGAGGGTTCGCCCGGCCTGGCTCCGGGGCGCGGCACCCGGTTGCGTACCCGCCCGTCCGGGGGCTTGCACCTCCGCCGCCTCCGCCTGCCGTCTCCCGCCATGCGCCCGCCCGGGGCGCCGTGCCGTCTCCCGCCGGGCACGGCGCCGGGCCTTCCGCCCGGCAGCCCGGCGTTACCGGACATCGCCGTTAATCGGACCAGACCTGCATTTTTTGACCACCAGGGTCGGTTATGGCTGGCCGCATGCCGCGCCGCAGGGCGCCTGGCCCGCTGTGCCCTGCGGGGCGCGGGATTTGGGTTGCGGGTGTCGCTCCTGTGCCAATTTTGTGCATACTGGGCTGTTTCTTCACGATTATGACATCCGGCCGGGGCAGGGCGGGCGGATGGCCCGCGAAGGCTGGCCTGGGCCGGGTTTCGCGGGTTGTCAAGAACAAAGGCCGGGCAAGAGCAACATTATCCAGGGATCGAATGCAAAAAAAGGCAGAAGGGTTCGGAATTCGACGAATGGCATATTTGACCCTGTGGAAAACTTTTCCCGGGATGTTCCACTTGACGGGTGGCAACCCTTGCCCGGTGGTGCTTCCTCGCAGGGTACGGATTTCCGCGCCTTGGCGCGAATTATCTTTTATTTCAGATTGTTAAGCTGTTGGGCGGATGTGGGGAAAGCCATGTGTGACGAGCGTGCGACACCGGATTACGCCCTTTGCCCGCAGGCCGGAATCGGCCTAGAACACGCTCCATGATGAATGCGTGGCCTCAGACACTGAACATCCTGGAAAAAACGGTCAACCCCGGCCTGTTCCAGGTCTGGATCAAGCCCCTGGACGCCGAGGCCGCCGATGGCCGCCTGACCCTGTTCGCGCCCAACGCCTTCGTGGCCTCCTGGGTGCGCGACAGGCTGCTGGAGACCATCGCCGAGGCCGCCACGCAGGCCATGGGCGAGCGCCCGGCCATCGACATCGCCGTGCGCCCCAGGGCCATGCAGAGCGCCCCCTGCCCCGAGCAGGCCCCGGGTGCCCGCCCGGGCGGCAACGGCAAGGGCGCCCCAGGGGGCAACGGCAACGGCGGCGCGCCGGGGCGCGCCCCGGCCCCGGAGCAGCTCGGCCTGCCGAGCCTGGTGCCCCAGGGCCTGAACACCCTGTCCTGGCGCTTCGGGTTCGATGATTTCGTGGTCGGCCCGTGCAACGAGCTGGCCTACGTGGCCGCCAAGGGCATGACCCGCGGCGGGCTGGACTTCGACCAGATGTTCCTGAACTCGGCCCCGGGGCTGGGCAAGACGCACCTGCTGCAATCCATCGGGCGGACCATGGCCCAGGCCAGCAACCGCTCCAACGTGCGCATCGCCTACCTGACCGCCGAGGAGTTTGCCACCCAGCTCATCCTGGCCATCCGCTCCCGCGAGATGGAGCGCTTCAAAAACCGTTTCCGCGACAACGTGGACGTGCTGCTGCTTGAGGACATCCACTTCCTGCAGGGCAAGGAGCGCACCCAGGACGAGCTGCTGGAAACCCTGAAGGCCCTCCAGTCCCGCGGCTGCAAGGTCGTGCTGTCCAGCTCGTTTCTGCCCCGCGAGCTCAAGGACGTGGACGACCACCTGGCCTCGCGGCTGTGCTCGGGCTTTCTGGCGACCATCGACCGCCCCTGCTACGACACCCGGCGCCGCATTCTGGAAAGCAAGGCCCGCCAGCATCAGGTGGCCCTGCCCGCCGACGTGTCCGACTGCCTGGCCGAGCACCTGACCGACGACGTGCGCCAGCTGGAAAGCTGCCTGCAAAGCCTGGTGCTCAAGGCCCGCCTGCTGGGCGAAGCCATCACCATGGACATGGTGGCCCAGGTGCTGCGCAACTACACGGCCACCGACACCGGGCGGGTCAGCTTCCAGCGCATCATGGAGCACATCTGCCGCAGCTTCGGCATCGAGCCCACGGCCCTGGCCTCCAAGAGCCGCAGGCGCGACATCGTGCTGGCCCGCAACACCGCCTTCTACCTGGCGCGGATGCACACGGATATGCCGCTCAAACAGATCGGCAGCCAGTTCAACCGCCGCCACTCCACCGTGCTCAAGGGCATCACCAACGTCGAACGCGAACTGCGCCTGCAAACCCCCCTGGGCCGCCAGATCGATTCCGTGGTCGGCCGCATCAAGACCCCCTAGCCCCCCAGCCCCAACCTGCTCCGCTTTCCAGCTTCCCGCAGCCGTGCAATCCGGCGGCCCCGTGCCTTTGCGCAAGCGTGGGCGCGCAGGGCGTAACGCATAACGGCGCCCCCCGGGGGGCGCCGTCGCGGGCAGGGCGGGGTCTTTGGCGGGGCGCTGCGGCTACCAGTCGCCGGTGACCACGGCCTTGAACAGCGGGGCCAGGGCCTTGTCGCCGTATTTGGACTTCATGTCGTTGAGCTCGGCCACGGCCTCGCGGGGCTCCTTGGCCGGGGCGTAGGGGCGGGTGGTGGTCATGGCGCAGTAGGAGTCCACCACGGCGGTCATGGCGCCCAGGGGGGAGATCTGCTTGGCGCGGGCCGGGTAGCCGCTGCCGTCCAGGCGCTCGTGGTGCTCCATGATCGCCTGCTGCATCTCGTCGAACTTCAGCCCGAGCTTGAGGGCCAGCTTGGAGCCCAGCAGCGGGTGCAGGTTGACCTTGGAGTGCTCGTCCGGGGTCAGGGCCTTGGGCTTGTCGCGGATGAAGGCCGGGATCTTGGACATGCCCATGTCGTGCAGGAAGAAGGCCAGGGCGGTCTTGTCGTACACGCGGCGGTTGAAGCCGCCGGGAAAGACCTTGTTGAACAGCCACAGGCCGAGCACCCCGCAGTTGTAGGAGTGCCGGGCCAGGGTGTGCTCCTTGTGCAGGCGGCGCACCAGGGCCTTGGCGCGGTTCTTGTCGTTCCACAGGTATTCGGTGAGCACCATCACGTCGTTGTAGAGCTTGGTGAACACGGGCCCCACGGGCTGCTCGAAGAACTCGTCGATGCGGTCGGTGATGGCGTAGGTGAAGACCTCGGCGATCTCGGCCTCCTTGAGATGCTCGTCCACCAGCACCAGGTCGAGCTGCTTGGCGATGTGCTTGGAGTAGATGGGGTGGTCGGTGCGCGCCACGAACAGGTTGCCCTCGGCGCACGTCTGCGCCACCTCCTCCTGGGTCTCCTTGTCCATGCGCTCGTCCTGCTTCTTGTAGAGCAGGATCTGTGCCGTGTCCTCCTTGAGGCGGTACAGGTTCAGCGGCGGGCGGAACTTGGGGAAGCTTTCGAGGATGTCGGGGCTGATCTGGTAGTATTCCTCGTCCAGATTGTCCACGATGCCGCTCTTGAGCTTGGTCTTGGTAGCGCACATGATGCCCGACCTCGGTATGCGGCCTTGCGCTCCCGCGCCGGGCGGCGGGGGATGCCGCGTTCTGGCCCGGCCTGGCTGGCCGGTCCATGTTGTGCGCCTTGCGGGCCATGCAGTGCGGGGCCCCGCAGGCGCGGCGCGGATGCAATGCGGGGCTCCGCAGGCGCCGGATGCGGGGAAAAATCCTCGCCCTGCGGGCCTCGCGGGGCTCCTGCTTCGTCCCTTGGCCTTTTTTTCCTTGGGGAGTCAAGCCCTTCGCCATGGATTTTGGGTTATTTTCTAGAAAATCTCTAGAAAAATCTTGTGGGCCGTGGTATTTTCCCCTTGACACAGCTCCGCCCTCTGGTGGTAATTTGTGGTAAATAGTGGGACGAAGTGAGGTCCATGTCCAAATTCAGAGGTCACTCCTATCGCAGCCTGGACCCCAAAGGTCGGCTGATGATCCCCCCGGAATACAGGGAGGCCGCGGCTTCCATGGGTTCCGAGGGGCTCCTCGTGCTGACCAATTTCGACGGCTGCGTGGTGGCCTATCCGCTGCCCGAGTGGGAGCGGATCGAGGAAAGCTTCAACCGCGTGAACGTCC
Source organism: Desulfocurvus vexinensis DSM 17965 (assembly GCF_000519125.1). Lineage (NCBI taxonomy): Bacteria > Pseudomonadati > Thermodesulfobacteriota > Desulfovibrionia > Desulfovibrionales > Desulfovibrionaceae > Desulfocurvus > Desulfocurvus vexinensis. The sequence goes on along the minus strand of NZ_JAEX01000007.1, from coordinate 152,634 downwards.
TGGACAAGAAGATGCGCAACTTCCAGCGCTTCTTCATCTCCGGGGCCGTGGAGGCCGCGCTGGACAAGCAGGGGCGCATCCTCATCGCGCCCCATCTGCGGGCCTACGCGGGGTTGGACAAGGACGTGGTCGTGGCCGGGGTCGGGCGCAAGTTCGAGATCTGGAGCCAGGCGACCTTCGAGGCCCGGCGCCGCGAGATGGAAGAGACCTTCGACGGCGACATGGCCGAACTGGCCGAAAAGGGCTTCGAGCTGCGGCTCTAGGCGGAGGCGGGGATGATGGAGACAGACAGGAACCCCGCCGACCTGCACGTCCCGGTACTGTTGAACGAGGTGCTCGAGCACCTGCGCCCCGGGCCCGGGGGTCGTTATCTCGACGGAACCCTGGGTCTTGGCGGGCACACCCGGGCCATCCTGGAGGCCGCGGGCCCCGGGGCCCAGGTCCTTGGCCTGGACCGCGACGCCCAGGCCCTGGAGCTGGCCCAGGAGCGCCTTGCGGAATACGGCGACGCCGTGCGCTTCGCCCTGTGCCGGTTCAGCAGGCTGGACGAGCCGCTGGCCGAACTGGGGTGGGACGCCCTGGACGGTGCCCTGGTTGATATCGGCGTGTCTTCCCTGCAGCTCGACGACCCGGCGAGGGGTTTCAGCTTCATGGAGGACGGGCCGCTGGACATGCGCATGGGCCTGGCCGACGGGCTGGCCCCGGCGTCGGCCATCGTGAACATGGCCCCGCTGGAGCGCTTGAAGCTGATCATCGGCCGCTACGGCGAGGAACCCCAGGGCGGACGCATCGCCCGGGCCATCGTCGAGGCCCGGCAGCGCAGTCCCATCCGGACCACGCGCGAGCTGGCGGCCATCGTTGAAAACGCCTACCCGGCCAAGCTCCGGGCTACGGCAAGAAACCACCCCGCGACCCGGACCTTCCAGGCCCTGCGCATGGAGGTCAACCGGGAGCTGGACGAACTTCAGGAATTCCTGGACCGGATACTGCCTTTCCTGAAGCCCGGCGCGCGGCTTGCGGTCATCAGCTTCCACTCGCTGGAAGACAGGATCGTCAAGCGGACGTTCAAGCGGGAAGCCTCGGGGTGCCTGTGCCCCCCGGAGCAGGTGGTGTGTGTCTGCGGGCATGTCCCGCAATTGCGGATTGTGACCACCAAGCCCGTTGTCGCCGGGCCGGACGAGATTCAGGTCAACCCCAGGGCGCGCAGCGCCAAGCTGCGGGTGGCCGAGAAGCTCGCCCCCGGCGGCGGGCCGCGCCGATGAGCGGCTCGCGCTGGGCGTGGGCCGCGGCGGCGCTGCTGCTGCTGGCCCTGGCCCAGGGGTTGGGGGTGGTCTGGTGCGGCATCGAGCGCTACGACCTGGCCTACAAGCTCACCGGCCTGCGGGCCCGCCTGGAGGCGAGCGAGGAGCTGGTGGCCAAGCTGGAAGTGGAACGCGACAGCCTGCTGTCGCCCTACAGGCTGCGCGAGAAGGCCCGGGAATACGGCCTGGGCCCCGCGAGCCAGGGGCGCATCCGCAGGATGGACCCGCCCCCTGGCGGGGAAAACAGGCCCCAGGAGCAGCAATGACCGCCCGCTACGAGCCGCGACACAGCAAGGTCCACGACTGGGCCGCCGTCAGGCTGCTGGTCGTGGCCGTGCTGTTCGCCCTGGCGGGGCTGACGCTGTGGGCCCGCGCGTTCCAGGTCCAGATTCTCATGGGCGAGGAGCTGGCCGCCCGGGCCAAGCGCCAGCACATGGCCGCCGAGTCCGTCAGCGGGCCCCGGGGCAGGATTTTCGACCGCCAGGGCCGCGTGCTGGCCAAGAGCGTGCAGTGCAGCTCGGTGTTCGCCCGGCCCATGGAAGTGCAGGACCCGGCGCGCACCGCCCGCGAACTGGGCCGCGTGCTGGGCGTCAGCGCCCGGGACATTGAGACCCGCCTGGCGGCCCGGCGGCCCTTTGTCTGGCTGGCGCGCCAGGTGGCCGACCGCGACGCCGCCGCCGTTTCCGCCCTGGCCCTGCCCGGGGTGGGCACCATGCAGGAGTTCAAGCGCCTGTACCCCAGCGGGCATCTGGCCGGGCAGCTGCTGGGCTTCACCGGGCTGGACGGCGTGGGCCTGGAGGGCCTGGAGCGGGCCCTGGAAGACACCCTGGCCGGGCGCAGCGACAAGACCGTGGTCCAGCGCGACGCCAGCGGCCGCAGGCTGCTGGACGGCGACGAGCCCAGCCGCGCCTCGGTGCGCGGCGGCGACGTGCGCCTGACCATCGACGCCGACATCCAGGCCATGGCCGAGCAGGCCGTGGGCAGTGCCGTGACGGCTTACAACGCCAAGGCCGGCATGGGGCTGGTGGTCCACGTGCCCAGCGGCGACATCCTGGCCTGGGCCATCCACCCCTTCTTCAACCCCAACATCTATTCCAGCTACCGCCCCGACGCCTGGCGCAACCGTATCGCCCTGGACGCCCTGGAGCCCGGCTCGACCTTCAAGCCCTTCGTGCTGGCCGCCGCGCTCCAGGAAGGCATCGTGCGCCCCGACAGCGTGTATTTCTGCGAGAACGGGCGCTTCACCATGCCCGGGGCCGTGATCCGCGACACCCACGACTACGCCGACCTGCCCGTGACGCATATCCTGCGCTACTCCAGCAACATCGGCATGGCCAAGATCGGCCTGGAAATGGGCGCGCGCACCATGCACGGCTACCTGTCCCGGCTGGGCTTCGGCCAGCGCACCGGCCTGCCCCTGGCGGGCGAGGCCAAGGGCATCCTGCGCAACCCCGGGGCCTGGCAGCGCGTGGACCTGGCCAACGTGGCCTTCGGCCAGGGCGTGGCCGTGACGGCCCTGCAGATGGGCCAGGCCTACCTGTGCCTGGCCCGGGGCGGGGTCACGGGCTCCCTGCGCCTGCTGGCGACGGACGAGCCGCCCCACGCCCGGGCCGAGCGGGTCTTCTCCCCCGAGGTCGCCGGGCAGATCCTGTCCATGATGCGCGACGTGGTGCAGGCCGACGGCACGGGCACCCGGGCGCGCATCGAGGGCATGACCGTGGCCGGCAAGACCGGCACGGCCCAGAAGGCTTCGCCCACCGGCGGCTACGGCAACGACCACGTGGGCTCCTTCGCCGCGCTGCTGCCCGGCGAAAACCCCGAATTCCTGGTGCTTGTCATCGTGGACGAGCCGCACCCGCAGCACTATGGCGGCGTGGTCGCGGCTCCGGCGGTGCGCGAGATCGCGCTCCAGTCGCTGGCCTACATGGGCAGGCTGCCCGAGCCCGCCGTGCAGGTCCGGTCCGCCTTCGCCGAGGGAGGGCTGACGGATGAGGACGTTCGCAGGCTGGTGGACGCGATTGGTGCGGGAATCGACAGCCCTGCCGTGGCCCTTCAGGCGGGAGAGGCTGTTCCCAATGTCGTGGGCATGTCCCTGCGGCGCGCCGTTGAGCTGCTCGCAGGCGGCGGAGCCGTCCCCGAGGTCCGGGGCAGCGGGCTTGTGGTCCGCAGGCAGAGCCCTGACCCGGGAAAACCCTGGCCCGGAACGGGAAACCGTTGCGTGCTGTGGCTCGACGCCACGGCGGACAGGAGCTGACGTGCTGGACGAAACGTTGTGGGCCGAGCTGAAGCGGCTGGTTGCCGCGGGGCTCATGGTGCGGACCGATTCGCGCCAGGTGCGCCCGGGCGAGGTCTTCGTGGCCGTGCCCGGGGCGGGCCTGGACGGGGCCTGCTTCATCTCCGACGCCGTGGAGCGCGGCGCCGCCTGGGTGGTGACGCGCGACCCCGGGGGCGTGCCCCAGGGCCGGGGCGTGCGCGCCGTGGCCCACCCCATGCCCCGGCGCGCCCTGGGCGAGCTGGCCGCCGCGCGCTTTCGCACCGCGCAGCACGGCCTGACCCTGGTGGGCATCACCGGCACCAACGGCAAGACCACCCTGACCTACATGCTCGAGCATCTGCTCGCCGCCGCCGGGCGCACGGTGGGCGTCATCGGCACCGTGAGCTACCGCTGGCCGGGCTTTTGCCTCGAAGCGCCCATGACCACCCCCGACTGCTGGCAGCTCCACGAGCTGCTGGCCAACATGGCCGCCGCCGGGGTGGACACCGTGGTCATGGAGGTCTCCTCCCACGCCCTGCACCAGGACCGCGTCTGGGGCCTGGACTACGACGTGGCCGTGCTGCTCAACGTAACCCAGGACCACCTGGACTACCACAAGACCATGGACGACTACTTCCGGGCCAAGGCCAAGCTCTTCCACGAGATGGGCCGCGCGGGCAAGACCGGGGTCATCAACGCCGACGACGCCTACGGGCGGATGCTGCTGGGGCGCTACACCCCGGCCATGGGCTTCGGGCTGTACTACCCCAACGTGGGCAGCGGCCCGGGGCTGGCGGGCAGCGTCAAGGCCTGCACCGCGCGCGGGCTGGAACTGCTCGTGAAATACGGCGAGCAGACCTGGACCCTGACCTCGCCGCTCATCGGCAAGCACAACGCCTCCAACCTGCTGGCGGCGCAGTCGGTGGGCCTGGCCCTGGGTCTGAAGCCCAAGGCGCTCAAGGCCCTGGAAACCTTCACCGGCGTGCCCGGGCGCCTGGAGCGCATCCCCAACGCCCGGAGCCTGGACGTGTTCGTGGACTACGCCCACACCCCCGACGCCCTGGAGAACGTGCTCTCCAACGTGCGCGAGCTGGGCTTCCGCAAGGTGTTTTGCGTGTTCGGCTGCGGCGGCAACCGCGACCGCGCCAAGCGCCCGCTCATGGGCCAGGCCGTGTGCCGCTACGCCGACGTGGCCGTGCTGACCTCGGACAACCCGCGCGGCGAGGACCCGCTGGCCATCATGGCCGACGTGCGCCCCGGGCTCACGGGTTGCGCCCGGGTCATCGAGGAGCCCGACCGCGCCGCCGCCATCGCCCTGGCCCTGAAGACCATGGAGCCGGGCGACGTGCTGGTCATCGCGGGCAAGGGTCATGAATCCTATCAGGAAATCCAGGGCGTGCGCCACCCGTTCAGCGACGCTGCCATGGTCAGGGAGCTTGCCGGGTGAATCTGACGCTGGCCGAAGCCGCCGCCGCCATGCACGCGGTGGGTGACGTGGACCCCGGGCGCGAGGTGCGCCTGACGGGCATCTGCACCGACAGCCGCCTGCTCGAGCCGGGGCAGCTGTTCTTCTGCCTCGCGGGCGAGAACTACGACGCCCACGCGTTCGCCGCCGACGCCGCCCGCGCCGGGGCCGCCGCCGTGGTCGTCTCGCGGCCGGTGTCCGGGGTCCAGGGCGCGCCGGTGCTCATGGTCCGCGACGTGCTCGCGGCCCTGGGCGACCTGGGCGGGCTGTGGCGCGGGCGGGCCCGGGCCACGGTGGTGGCCGTCACCGGCTCGGCGGGCAAGACCACGGTCAAGGAGATCCTGGCCGCCATCCTCTCCGAGCTGGGCGAGACGGCGCGCAATTACGGCAATTTCAACAACCTGCTCGGCGTGCCCCTGACCATGCTCGGGTGCAGCGGGCAGGAGCGCTTCTGGGTGCTGGAGCTGGGCATCAACGTGCCCGGCGAGATGCAGGCCCTGGGGGCCATGGTCCGGCCCGATGCGGCGGTCATCGCCAACATCGGCCCGGCGCACCTGGAGGGCCTGGGCAGCCTGGAGGGCGTGGCCGCCGCCAAGACCGAGCTTCTGCGCCATCTGGCCCCCGGGGGCCGGGCCTTTGTCAGCGCCGACCACCCGCCGCTGCTGGACTACGCCCGGGCCATCGCGCCCGAGGTGCGCCAGTTCACCGTGGCCGACGCGGCGGGGCTGGTGCGCGGGCAGTACCTGGGCCGCACCGCCGAGGGCCAGGGCCGCTACCGCCTGCGCCTGAACGGGCTGGAGTTGGACGTGACCTCGCCCCTGGCCGGGGCGGTGTTCGCCGAGAACATGATCGCCGCCGCCAGCGTGGCCTTCGCCCTGGGCGCCGGGGAGCGCGAGATCGCCCGCGGCATCGCCAAGGTGGCCGTGCCCGGCGGGCGCTTCAACGTGAAGCGCAGCGGCGGCTGGACGCTTATCGACGACAGCTACAACGCCAACCCGCTGTCCATGCGCCAGGCCGTGGAGAACGCCCGCGAGCTGGCCGGGGCCGGGCCCCTGGCCCTGGTGCTGGGCGAGATGCGCGAGCTGGGCGCCCAGGCGGGCGCGCTGCACCGCGAGATGGCCCGCGCCGCCGCCGCCGCCGCGCCCTGGGCCGTGTTCTTCCACGGCGGCCACGCCGACGAGGTGGCCCGGGGCCTGGAAGACGGCGGCTACGCAGGGCGGCTCGTGCGCATCGACGACCCGGCGCTGTTCGCCGGGCAGTTCCTGGAGCTGGGCCTTGCGTCCGGCGTGGTGCTGTTCAAGGGCTCGCGCGGGTGCAGGATGGAGCGCTTCCTGCACGCGCTGGCCGAAGCCATGGAGGGTCGCGGCTAGATGCTCTACAACCTTCTCTACCCGCTCTCCAGCGAAGTCGGCATCTTCAACGTCTTTCGCTACATCACCTTCCGCTCGGTGTGGGCGCTGGTCACCGCGCTGCTCATCACCATCCTGGTCGGCCCGGCCTTCATCCGCTTCCTCAAGCGCCTGAAGTTCGGGCAGGTCATCCATGAGGACGTGGAGGCGCACATGCAGAAGGCGGGCACGCCGACCATGGGCGGGCTGCTCATGGGCTTCGGGGTGCTGGTGGCCGTGCTGCTGTGGGCCGACCTGACCAACGTCTACATCTGGCTGGCGCTGCTGGTCTTCGTGGGCTTCGGCATCGTCGGGCTGGTGGACGACTGGCTCAAGGTGGTCAAGAAGCACAACAAGGGCCTGTCGGCCCGGGCCAAGTTCGCGGGGCAGGTGCTGGTGGCGGGCACGGCCATGTTCCTGCTCATCGAGCAGCCCGCCTTCGACACGCACCTGGCCTTCCCCTTCTTCAAGGCCCTGTACCCCGACCTGGGCTGGTTCTACCTGCCGTTTGCGGTGCTGGTCATGGTCGGGGCCTCCAACGGCGTGAACCTCACCGACGGCCTGGACGGGCTGGCCATCGGCCCGAGCATCGTGGCCGGGGCCTGCTTCGCGGTGTTCGTCTACGTGGCCGGGCATGTGGAGATCGCCAAGTACCTGCGCATCGCCTACGTGCCGGGCATGGGCGAGGTGGCCGTGTTCTGCGGGGCGCTGGTGGGCGCGGGGCTCGGGTTCTTGTGGTACAACGCCTACCCCGCCCAGGTCTTCATGGGCGACGTGGGCTCGCTGTCCATCGGCGGCAGCCTGGGCTTCGTGGCCGTGATGAGCAAGAACGAGCTGATCCTGGTCATCGTCGGCGGGCTGTTCGTGGTCGAGACGCTCTCGGTGATCCTCCAGGTGGGCTACTTCAAGTTCACGGGCGGCAAGCGCATCTTCCGCATGGCGCCCCTGCACCACCATTTCGAGCTCAAGGGCATTCCGGAATCCAAGATCATCACCCGGTTCTGGATTCTCTCCATCCTGTTGGCGCTCATGGCGCTGTCAACCCTGAAGCTGAGGTAACGGCATGTTCGGGCACGAAGGCGAACTCGCGGGAACGCGCGCGGCGGTTGTGGGCGCCGGGGCCTCGGGCCGGGCGGCGGCGCTGCTGCTGGCGCGCCTGGGCGCCGCCGTGCGCCTGCTGGACCGCAAGCCGGACGCCGTGGCTGGCGAGGACGCCCAGGCCCTGACGGCGGCGGGCGTGGAGCTGGCCTTTGGCGAGCACCGGGCCGAACATTTCGCCGGGGCGGGGCTGGTGGTGCTCTCCCCGGGCGTGCCGCTGCCCCCGCTGCGGCCGCTGCTGCCCGCCGGGGACGCGGCGCCTGAGGTGATTTCCGAGCTGGAGCTGGCCGGGCGCTACAGCCCCGGGCGCATCGTCGCCATCACGGGCACCAACGGCAAGACCACCACCACCGGCCTGACCGCCCATGTCCTGCAAAACGTCGGACTGCGGGTGTTCCTGGGCGGCAATATCGGCACGCCCCTGTCGCAGTACGTGCTCGACGGGCGCGAGGCCGACGTTTTGGTGCTGGAAATTTCCAGCTATCAGGCCCAGTACTGCACGTCGTTTCGCCCCGACGTGGCCGTGCTGCTCAATTTCAGCCCCAATCACCTGGACCACCACGCGAGCATGGACGAGTACCTGGAAGCCAAGCTGAACCTGTTCGCGCACATGGAGCCCGAGGGGCTGGCCCTGCTGCCCGCCGCCCTGCGCGCCCAGCTGGGCGACCGGCACATCACCCGCGCCCGGATCAAGTGGTTCGAGCCCACGGACCGCTTCGAGAGCGAGCGCCTGCCCGGCGCGCACAACCAGGCCAACATGGAGGCCGTGTATCAGGCCACGGTGCGCTTCGGGGTGGACGAACGCTGCATGCGCGAGGCCCTGGACACCTTCGAGCCCTTCCCCCACCGCTTGCAGCGCGTGGGCCAGGCCCGGGGCGTGACCTTCGTGGACGACTCCAAGGCGACCACGGTGGACGCCCTGCGCGCGGCCCTGGAGAGCATCGACGGCAGCGTGCTGCTGCTGGCGGGCGGCGTCTACAAGGGCGGCGATCTGGCCAGCCTGGCCCCGCTTCTGCGCCGCAAGGTGCGCGCGGTGTGCCTGTTCGGCGCCAGCCGCGAGATTTTCGAGGCCGCCTGGGCCGGGCACGTGCCCCTGGCCTGGGAGCCGACCATGGACAAGGCCATGCACCGGCTCATGACCTGGGCCGAGCCCGGCGACACCATGCTGCTGTCCCCGGCCACGTCGAGCTTCGACCTGTACGCCAACTACAAGGAGCGCGGGAAGCACTTCCAGCGCGTGTTCGAGGAACTGCGATGAGCCCCGTCGCTGCCAACTCCGCCGCCGCCGGCCCCGCCGCCACGCCGCGCCACGCCGAACGCACCCGGGTGGACATGCTGCTGCTGGGTTTCACCCTGGGCATGATGGCCGTCGGGCTGGTGATGGTCATGAGCGCCAGCGGGGTCATGGCCGAGCTGTCCTTCGGCGACAAGTACCTGTTCATCAAGAAGCAGGCCGTCTACGCCCTGGTTGGTCTGGTGATCATGGCCGGGGCCATGGTCGTGGACCGCGGCCTGCTCTACCGCCTGACCTACCCCATCCTGGGCGTGGCCGTGCTGCTGCTCGGGGCGACCCTGGCCTTCGGCTACGAGGCGGGCGGGGCGCGGCGCTGGCTGCACCTGGGCCCGGTGTCCATGCAGCCCCTGGAGGCGGCCAAGGTGGCCCTGGTGTTCTACCTGGCCTATTTCTTCAGCCACAAGCAGGAAAAGGTGAAGACCTTCAGCGTGGGCTTCCTGCCGCCGGTGGCCGTGACCGGGCTGCTGGGCGGGCTGCTGCTGCTGCAACCCGACTTCGGCGGGGCGGCGTTTTTGTGCATCCTGCTCTTCCTGATGAGCGTGGTGGGCGGCACGAGCCTGATCTACCTGGGCTCCTCGCTGGTGCTGGCCCTGGGCTGCGGCTGGCTGCTCATCGCCCAGTCCGAGTACCGCATCAAGCGCTGGACGGCCTTCCTGGACCCCTTCGGCAACGCCCAGGACACGGGCTACCAGCTGGTGCAGTCGCTCTACGCCTTCGGCTCCGGCGGCTGGACCGGCCAGGGCCTGGGCGTGGGCAAGCAGAAGCTGCTCTTCCTGCCCGAGGCGCACAACGACTTCATCCTGGCCGTCATCGGCGAAGAGCTGGGCTTTGCGGGCGTGTCCCTGGTCTTCGTGGGCCTGGGGATCATCCTGTGGCGGGCCTTCGCCATCTCCCTGGCCCAGCAGGACGCCCAGGACCGCTTCCTGGGCTACGGCCTGACCCTGATCCTGGCCGTGGGTGCGGTGCTGAACATGTCGGTGGTCCTGGGCATGGCCCCGCCCAAGGGTGTGCCCATGCCGTTCATGAGCTACGGCGGGTCGAGCCTCATCGTCTCGTGCTTCTGCGTGGGGATGCTGCTCAACCTGTCGAGGCGGAGGGCCTGATGCGGCTGGTGATCCTGACCACGGGCGGCACGGGGGGCCATGTGTTTCCGGCCCTGGCCGTTGCCGAGGAGCTGCGCAGCCGCCACGCGGGGCTGGAGCTGCTCTTCGTGGGCGGGCGCCACGGGCGCGAGGCCGAGTTCGCCGCCCGCGCGGGGCTGCCCTTCGTGGGGCTGCCGGTGCGCGGGTTCCTGGGGCGCGGGCCCCGGGCCGTGGGCGCGGCCTTCGGGCTGGCCTGGGCCCTGGGCATCTCGTGGCGGCTGCTGGCGCGCCGTAGGCCCGACGTGGTGGTGGGCTTCGGCGGCTACGCGGGGTTCGCCCCGGTGGCCATGGCCGCCCTGCGCGGGGTGCCCTGCGCCCTGCACGAGCAGAATAGCCGCCCCGGCTCGGCCAACCGCCTGCTGGGCCGCTGGGTGGACCGGGTCTTCCTGTCCTTCCCCGACGAGGCGAAATTTTTCGACGCGGCGCGCACGCGCCTGACGGGCAACCCCGTGCGCGCGGCCATCCGCGAGGCCGGGGCGCGGGCCGGCGCCGGGGCCGCCCCCGCCGGGCGGCGGGTGCTGGTGGCGGGCGGCAGCCTGGGCGCCCGGGCCATCAACGAGGCCGTGGCCGGGAGCCTGGAGGCCCTGCGCGCGCGCGGGTTCTCCCTGTGGCACCAGACCGGGGCCGAGGACGAGCAGACCGTACGCGCGGCCTACGCCTGCGCCGGGTGGACGGGCGAGGGCGCCCGGGTGCAGCCGTTCATCGACGACATGGCCGCGGCCTACGCCTGGGCCGACGTGGTGCTGTGCCGCGCCGGGGCGACCACGGTGGCCGAGCTGGCGGTGATGGGCAAGCCCAGCGTGCTGGTGCCCTTTCCCTACGCCACCCACGACCACCAGACGGCCAACGCCCGGCGCCTGGAGCAGGCCGGGGCGGCGCTGCTCCTGCCCCAGGGCGCCCTGGGCCAGACGGATCTGGCCCAGGCCCTGGACGCGCTGTTCACCGAGCCGGGCAGGCTGGAGCGCATGGGCGCCGCCGCCCGGACCCTGGGCGCCCCGGACGCCGCCGCGGCCCTGGCCGACGAAATCGAGGCCCTGGCCGCGCGCCGCGTGGCCTGAGCCAAGCAAGGACAAGAAGGAACCATGAAGAACAAGGTCAGGAAGATACACATGGTGGGCATCGGCGGCTCGGGCATGAACGGCATCGCCGAGGTGCTGCTCAACCTGGGCTACGAGGTCAGCGGTTCGGACCTGGCGGACTCGCCGGTGACCAGCCGCCTGCGCACCCTGGGCGCCACGGTGCACAAGGGCCACGCCGCCGCCAACGTGGGCGACGCCGACGTGCTGGTCAAGTCCACCGCCGTGGGCCGCGACAACCCCGAGGTGGCCGAGGCCCGGCGCCGGGGCATCGCCGTCATCCCCCGCGCCGAGATGCTGGCCGAGCTGATGCGCCTGCGCACGGGCATCGCCGTGGCCGGAACCCACGGCAAGACGACCACCACCTCGCTGCTGGCGACCATCTTCACCGAGGCCGGGCTCGACCCCACGGTGATCATCGGCGGGCGGCTGAACACCTTCGGCTCCAACGCCCTGTTGGGCGAGGGCGAATACCTCATCGCCGAGGCCGACGAATCCGACGGCTCGTTCCTGTGCCTGTTCCCCATCGTCACCGTGGTCACCAACATCGACGCCGACCACATGGACCACTACGCGGACCTGGACGAGATCAAGGACGCCTTCGTGGACTTCATGAACACCGTGCCCTTCTACGGCATGAACGTGGTCTGCCTGGACGACCCGGTGGTGCGCGAGGTGCTGCCCCGGGTCAACCGCCCGGTGCTGACCTACGGCATCGACGAGCAGGGCGCGACCCTGCGCGCGGTGGTCCGCCAGTGCCAGGCCAAAAGCTGCTTCGACGTGCTGCGCGACGGCGAGTTTTTGTGCTCGGTGGAGCTGTCCCAGCCCGGGCGGCACAATGTGCTCAACGCCCTGGGCGCCATCGGCGTGGCCCTGGAGGCCGGGCTGCCCGTGGACGTGGTGGCCAAGGCCCTGGGCCGCTTCGGCGGGGTGGGGCGGCGCTTCGAGGTCAAGGGTGAGCGTGATGGCGTGCTGGTGGTGGACGACTACGGCCACCACCCCACGGAGATCGCCGCCACCCTGCGCACGGCGCGCCAGTACGCCCCGGACCGCCGCCTGGTGGTGGCCTTCCAGCCGCACCGCTTCACGCGGACCCAGGCCCTGTTCGGCGAATTCTGCACGGCCTTCGACGACGCGGACCTGTTGCTGCTCACGGAAATCTACCCGGCCAGCGAGGCGCCCATCCCCGGTGTCAGCGGCCAGAGCCTGGCCCAGGGCATCCGCCAGGTCTCGGCCACCGAGGTGCGCTTCTGCGAGGATTTCGACGCCGTGCGCGCGGCCCTGCCCGGGGTGCTGCGCCCCGGCGACCTGCTGCTGACCATGGGCGCCGGAAACATCTGGCAGGTCGGCATGGACTGGCTGCACGCCCGCTAGGCGCGCGGCAACGCAAACCACAGGACACGAAAAGCGTCATGCATCTGAAAGTACTGCCCGGACCCACGCTTGCCGAACGCACCACCCTGCGCCTGGGCGGCCCTGCCCTGGCCGAGGTGCGCATCGTTTCCGAGCGCGGGCTGGACGAGCTGCCGGGCAGGCTGGAGGAGCTGGGCGGCAGGGCCATGGCCCTGGGCCACGGCAGCAACATCCTGGCCGCCGACGGGCCGCTGCCGGTGGTCCTGCTGCGGGCGCCCGAGGGCGAGGCGCCCGAGACGGTGTTCACCAGCGGCGACGAGGCCGTGGTGCGCGCCGGGGCGGGCATGGGCCTGCCCGCGCTGCTGGCCTGGTGCGCGCGCCAGGGGCTGTCGGGCCTGGAAGGGCTGGCGGGCATCCCGGGGGCCGTGGGCGGCGCGGTGGCCATGAACGCGGGCTCCTTCGGGGCCGAGGTGGGCCGGGTGCTGGAGCGCGTTTTGCTGTACAGCCCGTGCTGCGGGCTGCGCTGGGCCGGGCGCGACGACGTGCGCCTGGGCTACCGCTTCTTCGCCCCGCGCACGGCGGATGTCTTTTTCCTGGTGCTGGCGGCGGAGCTGCGCCTGACCCAGGCCGGGCCCGAGGCCGTGCGCGCGGCCATGGACGCCACCTGGGCCCGCAAGCGCGCGGCCCAGCCCCTGGCCGCGGCCAGCGCGGGCTGCGTGTTCAAGAACCCCGAGGGCGCGGCCCCGGCGGGCAAGCTGCTGGACGACGCGGGCTTCAAGGGCCGCCGCCTGGGGGGCATGGCCTTCTCGGAGCTGCACGCCAATTTCCTGGTCAACCTGGGCGGGGGCACCGCCGCCCAGGCCTTCGAGCTGATCCAGGCCGCGCGCGAGGCCGTGGCCACGCGCTTCGGGGTGGATCTGGAACTGGAAGTCAAGGTGGTGGCATGAACATGGCCCTGGCAGCCAAACCCGGAGCCGCGCTCCGTATGGGCAAGGGCGCGGGCGCCCGCACCCGGGGCCGCGCAGCCTCCGGCGGGGGGCTGGGCGCGGGCCTGGTCCGGCTGGTGGGCTGGATGTTGGGCCTGGGGCTGTGCGCCGCGTTCGTCATCGCCGTCAGCGTCGGGCTGCTGGTGGGCTTCCGCTGGCTGACCGCCGCCCCGTATTTCGCCCTGCGCGAGATCAGCGTCACCGGCAACCAGCGCCTGGACGCCGCGGAGATCATCGCCCTGGCCGACGTGTCCCTGGGGGCCAACACCCTGGACATCGACATCGCCGAGCTGGAGGCCCGCGTGGCGGCCTCGCCCTGGGCGGCCTCGGTGTCCGTGCGCCGGATGCTGCCCGCCGGGCTGGCCATCGCCGTCACCGAGCGCGAGGCGCGCTGGTGGGTGGGCACGGGGCGCGGGCTGTTCTACGCCGAGGCCGACGGCGCGGTCATCGCGCCCGTGCTGGGCCGCCGGTTCACGCCGCTGCCGGTGCTGGAAGTGGCCCCCGAGGCCGACGGCGTGCCCGCCGGGCTTTCGGAGATGATCGCGGCCTTCGAGGCCCTGGACCTGCCCATCAAGCCCGCCGAGGCGGCCTGGGTGCGGGTGCTGCCCGGGCGCCTGGAGCTGTTTTTCGAGGACCGGGGCCTGACCGTGGCCGCCAGCACCCGGGACTGGGACCGGGGCATGGAGCGGCTGGCCCGGGTGTGGGCCGACCTGGTGCGCCGCAGCGAGGACCGCGCGGCCCGCGAGATACGTATTTTCGGCGGCAAGGTCTGGGTCCGGACCTGACCGTGCCGGGCAAAAGACAATAGGGAGATCGTGACATGGCCAAATCGGAACTCATTGTCGGCCTGGATGTCGGCACCACGAAGATCTGCGCGGTGGTCGGCGAGCTGACCCCCGGCGGGGTGGACGTGGTGGGCATCGGCACCAGCCCGTCCACCGGCCTGCGCAAGGGCGTGGTGGTCAACATCGAGCAGACCGTGCAGTCCATCAAAAAGGCCCTGGAGGAGGCCGAGCTGATGGCCGGATGCGACATCCGCTCGGTGTACGCGGGCATCGCGGGCAGCCATATCAAGGGCTTCAACAGCCACGGGGTCATCGCCGTCAAGGGCGGCGAGGTCGCCCCGCGCGACGTGGAGCGCGTCATCGACGCGGCCAAGGCCGTGGCCATTCCCCTGGACCGCGAGGTCATCCACATCCTGCCCCAGGAATACATCGTGGACGACCAGCGCGGCATCCACGACCCCCTGGGCATGGCCGGGGTGCGCCTGGAGGTCAAGGTGCACATCGTCACCGGCGCGGTGACCTCGGCCCAGAATATCATCCGCTCCTGCCACCGCTCGGGGCTGGACGTGTCGGACATCGTGCTCGAGGCCCTGGCCTCGTCCAAGGCGGTGCTGACTCCCGAGGAGCGCGAGATCGGCGTGGCCCTGGTGGACCTTGGCGGCGGCACGTCGGACATGGCCATCTTCAGCGACAACGCCATCAAGCACACCGCCGTGCTGGCCCTGGGCGGCACCAACCTGACCAACGACATCGCCTACGGGCTGCGCACGCCCATGGCGGCGGCGGAAAAGATCAAGGAGCGCTACGGCTGCGCCATGGCCGAACTGGTGCCGCCCGAGGAGGTCATCGAGGTGCCCAGCGTGGGTGACCGCGAGCCGCGCAGGCTCTCGCGCCAGGTGCTGGCCGAGATCTGCGAGCCGCGCATGGAGGAGATCCTGGTGCTCATCGACCAGGAGCTGGCGCGCTGCGGCTTCAAGGGCAAGGTCCCGGCGGGCGTGGTGCTCACCGGCGGCGCCTCGCTCATCGAGGGCGTCCAGGAGCTGGGCGAGCAGATCTTCAACCTGCCCTGCCGCATCGGCTACCCGCGCGAGATCCGCGGCCTGCATGACGTGGTCAACAGCCCCGTCTACGCAACGGCTGTGGGCCTTCTGCTCTACGGGGCCGAGAAAGAGGGCGGCGACATGAGTTTCCGCATCCGCGACGAAAAGCCGGTCTTCAACCGGATTCTCGGGCGGATGCGCAAGTGGTTCGTGGACATCAAGTAACGGCGAGCGGAAGCGAACTGGCAAGAGCCGGGGCGACCCGGAAACAAGGGGAGGATACCATGGACTTTCTGGAACTGGAAAACGACAGCGGCGCCAAGATCAAGGTATTCGGAGCGGGCGGCGGCGGCGGCAACGCGGTGAACAACATGATCTGCTCCGCCCTGCGTGGGGTGGAGTTCATCACCGCCAACACCGACATCCAGGCCCTGAACAAGAGCAAGGCCGAACACAAGATTCAGCTTGGCGAGAAGCTGACCAAGGGCCTGGGCGCGGGGGCCAACCCCGAGATCGGCCGCGACGCGGCCCTGGAGAGCATGGACGTGATCCGCGAGTACATCGACGGCGCGGACATGGTCTTCGTCACCGCCGGCATGGGCGGCGGCACGGGCACGGGCGCGGCCCCGGTCATCGCCCAGGCCGCCAAGCAGGCCGGGGCGCTCACCGTGGGCGTGGTCACCAAGCCGTTCTACTTCGAGGGCAAACGGCGCCTCGAGGCCGCCGAGGAGGGCATCCGCGCCCTGTCCGAGAGCGTGGACTCGCTGATCACCATCCCCAACGACCGCCTTTTGTCCCTGGCCTCCAAGAAGGCCACCTTCATCGACATGCTCAAGAAGGCCGACGAGGTGCTCTACTTCGCGGTCAAGGGCATCTCGGACCTGATCATGGTTCCCGGCCTCATCAACCTGGACTTCGCCGACGTGAAGGCCGTGATGAGCGAAATGGGCCTGGCCATGATGGGCACGGGCATCGCCCGGGGCGAGTCGCGCGCGCGTGAGGCGGCCATGAAGGCCATCACCAGCCCGCTGCTGGAGGACGTGTCCATCGACGGCGCCAAGGGCGTGCTCATGAACATCACCTGCGGGCCCGACCTGACCATCGACGAGGTCAGCGAGGCGGCCAGCACCATCTCCGAGGCCGCCGACGACGACGCGCGCATCTACTTCGGCACCGTGTTCGACCCCGAGGCGGGCGACGAGATGCGCATCACCGTCATCGCCACGGGTATCCAGTGCGCCCAGAACTTCCGCCCCGTGCAGGACCCCAAGCTGGCCCAGCTCCTGGCCATGCAGGGCGGCAAGGCCGGGCAGGCGCGGCCCGCTGCGGCCCCGCAGCCCGTGCGCGCTGCTGCGGCTCCGGTGCGGCTGGCCCCGGCGGCGGCCGCGCCCGCCGCGCCTGCGGAGGCCGCCGAGGCCCCCGAGGCTCCGGCCGGCGCCCGGCCCCTGACCCGCGAGGAGCGCTACAAGCGCGCCCTGTCCAACGCCAAGAACGATCCCGAGCTGAGCCAGCAGCCCGCCTACCTGCGGGCCCAGGCCGCCCGGGGCGCCCAGGCCGCCGAGCCCCAGCCCCAGGCGCCCCTGCGCCGGGCGCCCCTGGCCCAGGCCGTGGGTGCGTCCCGGCCTGGCGAAAAAGACTTCGTCTTCGACGAGGAGGACTTCGAGATTCCGTCGTTCATCCGGCTGCAAGCCGATTAGCAAATTCGGGCAGTATCCTCCCCCGAAGAAGCCGGGGGCCGGGCGCGGCGGGTCTCGCCGCCCGCCGGCCCGGCCCCGGCTTCCCTTGCCAAGAACCGGGGGGCCGGGTATAGCCCGAGCGGAGGCCATATGATGCTACGATCCAGACGCAACCTGTTCCGTGACCGCGCCCGCGAACGCAGGCGCAAACGCACGGTGTGCGCCGCTTTGGCCTTCGCCGCCATTCTTGCGGGCCTGACCTACTTTTTCCACGATCCCGCCGGTAACACGGGCCGCACGGCCCAGCGCGAATCCCTGCACGAGATGGACACCACCGCGCAGGACATGGACCTCGTGCCCGCGTCGGTGGACGGGCGCCTGCCCCTGGCGGAGCGCCCGGAGCCGCTGGCCGACGCCACGCCCGGCAGCGCCGTGGTGCAGGGCAGCGTCAGCCCCGGCGACACCGCCGCCGCGCTGCTTGGCCCCTACATGACCCCGGCCCAGGTCCACGCCCTGGTCCAGAGCTGCCAGAAGGTCTTCCCCCTGTCGCGGCTGCGCGCGGGCCAGCCCTATGTGCTCAAAGCCGCCGATGACCGCCTGGAGCGCTTCGAGTACGAGATCGATTCCGAAACGCTGCTCATCGTCGAGCCCGAGGGCGACGGCTACGCGGCCCGGCGCGAGGCCATCGCCTACGAGAAGGAAACCAAGGTCGTGTCCGGCAAGATCACCTCCTCGCTCTTCGGCGCCGTGGCCGAGGCGGGCGAGACCCCGGCCCTGGCCATCCGCCTGGCCGACATCTTCGCCTGGGACATCGACTTCATCCGCGACATCCGCGTGGGCGACACCTTCGTGGCCGTGGTGGAAAAACGCTCGCGCGACGGGCAGTTCACCGGCTACGGCAAGATCATCGCCGCCCAGTTCGTGAACCAGGGCCAAGCCTACCGGGGCTTCCTGTTCGCCGACAAGCAGGGCAGCGAGCAGTACTTCGACGAGCAGGGCAAGGCCCTGCGCAAGGCCTTCCTCAAGGCGCCGCTCAACTTCTCGCGCATCTCCTCGGGCTTCAACCTGAACCGCCTGCACCCCGTGCTGGGCTACCGCAGGCCGCACCCGGCCATCGACTACGCGGCGCCCTCGGGCACCCCGGTCATGACCGTGGGCGACGGCGTGGTGCTCCAGCGCGGCTGGGACAAGGGCGGCGGCAACTTCATCAAGATCCGCCACAACAGCGTGTACGAGACCGTCTACATGCACCTCAAGGGCTTCGCCAAGGGCATCAGCAACGGCGCCCGGGTGCGCCAGGGTCAGGTCATCGGCTACGTGGGCAGCACGGGCCTGTCCACCGGCCCGCACCTGGACTTCCGCATGAAGCAGAACGGCTCCTACATCAACCCCAGGACCATCAAGTCCATCCCGGCGGACCCGGTGTCGCGCGACCGCATGGCCGCGTACATGAGCCACATCCAGCCGCTGCTGGCCCAGATGCACAGCGCGGGCCTGATGCACGCCCAGGCCGAGGCCGCCGTGGACGTGGCCTGGCGCTAGTGCCCCGGCTTGCCTTTTTCCGCCCGGCGGGTACCATCGCCGCATGAGCAGGGCACGGGGCGAACGGGAATTCTGGACAGGCATCTGTTATGGCCGCGAGAAGCCGCCCGTCCCGGAGTGGGGCGGGCGGCTGCCCGTGGCCCTGGTGTTTGCCCAGCCTGCGGCCACGGCCCTGTCCACCCTGGGCTGGCAGGTGGTCTGGCGGCTCTTGTCCGCCCGGCCCGAGCTGGCCGTGGAGCGCTTCTTCTGGGAGGGCGGCGAGGCCGCGCCCCGGGCCTGTGATTCCGGCCGCCCCCTGGCCGATTTCCCCGTCATCGCCTTCAGCCTCAACTTCGAGGAAGAGCTGCGCAGCCTGGTCGAGGTGCTCGACCGGGCGGGCATTCCCGCGCGGCGCGCGGCGCGCGGGGCGGGCTGGCCCCTGGTCATGGCCGGGGGGCCGCTGGCCTTCCTGAATCCCGCCCCGGCGGCTCCGGCCGTGGACCTGTTCTGGGTTGGCGAGGCCGAGGCCGGGCTGGACGCGCTGCTGGCGGACCTGGCCCGGGCCGCCGGGGCGGGGCAGGGCAAGGCCGGGGCCCTGCGGGCCGTGGCCGGGCGGCCGGGGGTCTACCTGCCCGGGAGCCCCGGCGCGCCCGCGCGGCGCGTGGTGCCCGCCGGGGCCCCGGGGCTGCTGGAGGCGCCGGGGCGCTCCTGCTTCGTCAGCCCCGAGGCCGAGTTCCGCGACATGTTTCTTTTGGAGGTCAACCGGGGCTGCCCCTACGGCTGCCGGTTCTGCGCCGCCGGATACGTGTACCGCCCGCCGCGCCACGCGGCCATGGGCGAACTCATGGCCGCCGTGGAGCAGGCCAACCCGGTGAAGGTCGGGCTGGTGGGCACCGCGCTGACGGACTGGCCGGAGCTTCTGCCCTTCCTGCGCTGGCTGGCCGGGCGCGGCACCAAGTTTTCCCTGTCCTCCCTGCGGGCCGACGGCATGACCGACGAGCTGCTGGACTTCCTGCGCCGCACGGGCACGCGCAGCCTGACCTTCGCCCTGGAGGGCGCCAGCCGCCGCCTGCGCCGCGCGGCCAACAAGAACCTGGACGAGGACGCCTTCCTGGACGCCGTGCGCCGGGTCAGCGCCCTGCGCTTCAATCACCTGAAGATCTATCTCATCGTGGGCTGGCCCGGGGAGACCGGGGAGGATTACGACGAGCTGGGCGACCTGCTCGGGCGCATGGCCGAGGCCGTGCGCCAGGGCCAGGGCGGCAAGAGCCGGGGGGTGGAGCACGTCACCGTGAGCGCCAGCTGCCTGGTGCCCAAGCCGTGGACGCCCTTCCAGTGGGCACCCATGGCCGACGAGGCGCAGCTGGAATGGGCCCTGGGCCGGGTGCGCGATCTGGTGCGCCCCCTGCGGGGCTTCCGGGCCATGCTGGAACGGCCCGGCCCGGCGCGGCTCCAGGCCCTGCTGGCGCGTGGCGACGAGACGGTGTTCGATCTGGCGGAGCTGGCCGCGCGCCCGGGCATGGGCTGGCGCCGGGCGCTCAAGGCCTGGGACGGCGACCCCGGGGCCTTCCTGGACCGCGAGCGCGGCCAGGACGAGGCCTTCCCCTGGGAGTGCATCGACACCGGCGTGTCGCGCGACTATCTGTGGCGGGAATGGGAGCGCTACAAGCAGGCCCGGCCCTCGGCCCGCTGCGCGCCCAGCGGCTGCGCCGGATGCGACGCCTGCGGCCTGGGGGGCTGGCTGGCGGACGGGGAGTAGCCCCGCGCCCGCGACTGGCGGTGCACCGTTTTCTTCAGGTAGGCTGCTGCAAGAGGCTGTTTTTTGTCCCGTGGCGCTGGCTTGCGCCGCACAGCGCGTCGTTCACGCCCCGGCGCGTCCGGCGGCGCGGCGGGCCGCATTGCCCGCCGCCGTGGGCGCCGCTGCGGGGCGGCCTGCGGGAGGGGCGTTGCTGGCGGCTAGTTGCCGCCGCGGCGGCGGCCGCCGCAGCCGCCCGCAGGGCAGGCCCGGGGGCGGCCCGTGGGGTTGTAGCCCACCAGCGGCGCCACGCCCCGGTCCAGGGGGCTGGCGTGGTCCACCCGCAGCGCGGCTCGCGAGATGACCTTGCGCGTGGCGCCCGCGCATTTCGCGCAGGGCGGGCAGGGCTCGTCGGGCCCGGCCAGGTCCTCGAAGCTGTGGCCGCATTTCTCGCATTCGTATTCGTACATGGGCATGGCTGGTCCTCCTTCTGGGCGCGGCCCGGGGCGGCCCGCGCCAGGGCACAATAACGCCCGGAGCGCGCAAGTCAAGGTGCCCCGGCTGCGGCCGCACCGGGAAGCCCCGGCCCCGGGGGGGGCGGAGGCAGGGCCCGGCCCGGCGCGCAGGGAAACCCTTTGACAGCCCGCGCGCCTTTGACGAAGATTTCCGCCAGCCCAGGGCACCCCGCCGCCACCCTCAACCGGGACCGCCGATGACCGACCAGCACCGCCCCGCCCAGGACCCGCCCCAGGACGCCGAAGGCTTCTTTCCCATCAGCCCGCTGATGATCCGCAACTGGAGCAAGGGCCGCTTCGCCCTGTACCTGCGCCAGGGCCCGTCGTTCGTGCTCTACACCAGCAAGGGCGACGCCTTCACCGACGTCCACCGCCGCAAGCTCGACGACATGGGCGTGCTCCAGGTCTATGTGGACGGCGCCGAGCGCGGGGCCTACGCCAGCTACCTGCTGGAGAACCTGCCCGATCTGCTGCTGGACGAGAACATCCCCATGGAGCAGCGCAGCGAGGCCTGGTACCAGGGCTCGCTCATGGCCTTGCGCCGCGTGTTCGAGGAGCGCCTGCCCAAGGGCCTGGCCAAGCGCCGCTTCGGCGAGCTGTCCGACATGCTGCGCACGGGTATGGCCTTCTTCAACCAGAACGGCGCCCTCAAGCAGGTGGCCCGGCTGGTGGCCCGGGGCTACAAGAGCTACAACCACAGCCTGGGCTGCGCGGTGCTGACCTATTTCGTGTGCGCCGGGTCGCCCAAGGTCCATCCCGACCGGCTGCACGCCGTGTGCCTGGGCGCGCTGCTGCACGACCTGGGCAAGACCCAGGTGGCGCAGGACCTGCTGGACCGCGACCCCGATACCCTGAGCCTGGGCGAGCGCGACAAGGTGCGCGCCCACGCCGCCGCCGGGGTCGCCCTGTGCGCCAACCTGGGCCTGGAGCACGAGACGGTCAACTGCATCCTCTTCCACCACGAGCGCGTGGACGGCAGCGGCTACCCCTCGGGCATCTCCGGCGAGGCGCTGCCGTTCTACGTCAAGGCCCTGGCCGTGTGCGACGTGTACGACAACCTGACCCGCCCCGCCCCCTGGCGCCCGGCCCGCACGCCTTACGAGGCCCTGCGCTACATGAAGATGCACCGGGACGGCTTCGACGTGGACGCCATGCGCAGGCTGATCAACGTGCTCTCCGGGGCCGAGGTTCCCACCCAATAGCCGGGGCGCCCGCGCCCCATTCGAGGCCGACCATGTTCCTGCTCGACAAGCCGTATGTCTCCGGCTTTCTGCGCGAGACCGCCCTGCGCCTGGGCCTGCCCGTGCTGGACGGGCCCGTGGCCCGCGCCGCCCTGGGCGACGCGCCCTGCCTGGCCGCGGAGGCGGCCTTCGCCGACGCCCTGCGCCAGGGCCCGGCCCGGCGCGTCTACGCCAACTCCGAGAACGCCCTGGGCTGGGTGGCCCGCAACCTGGGCTTTTCGCCGCTGCCCGAGCGGGTGCGCCTGTTCAAGGACAAGCTGGCCTTCCGCGAGCTGCTGCGGCCCCTGTATCCGGACTACGCCTTCCGGGGCGTGCCCCTGGCCGGGCTGGGCGCCGTGAACCCGGCGGAGTTCGCCAAACCCTTCATCGTCAAGCCCGCCACGGGCTTCTTCAGCCTGGGCGTGCACAAGGTGGAGGCCGACGCCGACTGGCCCGGGGTGGTGGCGGCCATCCGCGCCGAGGTGGGGCGCATCGCGGGCCAGTACCCCGAGCAGGTGCTCGGCCTGGAGCGCTTCCTCATCGAGGAGAACATCCCCGGCGAGGAGTTCGCCGTGGACGTGTACTGGGACGGCGACGGCCAGCCGGTGATCCTCAACATCCTGGCGCACCTGTTCCCGGACGAGGCCAGCGTCAACGACCGGGTCTACGTGACCTCGCGGGCGGTGGTGGAGCCCAATCTGGAGCGCTTCACCCGCGCCCTGGCGGACCTGGGGCGGCTGGCCGGGCTGCGCGACTTCCCGGCCCATGTGGAGTTGCGCGTGGCCCCGGACGGGCGCATCGGCTTCATCGAGGGCAACCCGCTGCGCTTCGCGGGCTGGTGCGTGGCGGACCTGACCTGGCACGCCTGGGGCGTGAACCCCTACGAGGCCTACCTGCTGGACCGCCGCCCCGACTGGGGCGCCCTCTTGGCCCGCCGGGGCGACACGGTGACCAGCGTGGTCATCGCCGACCTGGCCCCGGGGGTGGACCCGGCAACGGTGGCTGGCGTGGACTACGCGGCCTTTGCCGCGTGTTTTGCCCGGCCCCTGGAGCTGCGGCGCATTGACTGGCGCGAGTACCCGGTGTTCGCCTTCCTTTTCGCCGAGCATGCGCCCGACGCCCTGGGCGAGCTGGACGCCATCCTGCGGTCGGACCTCACGGAATTCCTGCTGCCCGCGCCGCGCTGAACGGGCCGGGCAGGCCGCACGGCCTGCGCCCCCGTCGCGCCTCCTTGCGGGGTGTGGCGGGGGCGTTGTCTTTTCGAGTGGGTCGGTGGTCGGGCCGGGCGGGTGGGCCGGGGGTCAGTCCTGGTGCGCGGCCACGCGGTCGCGCCCGGCGCTCTTGGCGGCGTAGAGCGCCCGGTCGGCGGCGGCCACCAGGGCCCGGGCGTCCAGGGCGTTGTCCGGGGTGCGCGTGGCCACGCCGAAGGACGCCGTGACCACATCGGCCACCTGCGAGCTGGCGTGGGGCAGCCCCAGGCCGCGCACGGCCTCGCGCATCATCTGGGCCACGCGCAGGGCGCCGTCCAGGTCCGTGTCGGGGATCACGGCGGCGAACTCCTCGCCGCCGTAGCGGGCCAGCAGGTCGCACGAGCGGCGCAGGGTCGTGCCCAGGGCTGCGGCCACGGCGCCCAGGCAGGCGTCCCCGGCCAGGTGGCCGTAGGTGTCGTTGTACTGCTTGAAGCAGTCGATGTCGGCCATGACCAGGGAGAGCGGCGCCGCGCTGCGCCGGGCCCGGGCCGTCTCGCGGACCAAGATGTCTTCCAGGGAGCGGCGGTTGGCCACCCCCGTCAGCGGGTCGGTGACGGACATGCGCAACAGCAGCTCGTTGGACAGGTTGAGCTTGCGGTTGGTCTCCTCCAGGGTCCGGGTCATCACCAGCAGCTCGCGCTCGCGCTGGGCGCGGGTGTCGGTTTCGGCCTTGAGGCGCAGGGCCGAGCGCACGCGGGCCAGAAGCTCCACGCGGCGCAGGGGTTTCTCGATGAAGTCCATGGCCCCGGCCGCGAAGGCCGCCTCCAGGGTCGCCTCGGCCAGGTCGGAGGTGACCATGATCACCGGCAGGTGCCCGCAGCCCGGGTCGGCCTTGATGCGGCGGCAGGCCTCGATGCCGTCGATGCCCGCGGGCATGACGATGTCCATGAGCACCAGGTCCCAGCCGTTGGCGGCCGCCCCGGGCACGCCCACGCCGAGCAGTTCCAGGGCCTGGGCCGCGCTTTCGGCGTGGTGCAGGGCCTGGTGCCCGTCCGAGCGCAGGTAGAATTCGATGAGCGCGCGCACGCTCTTGGTGTCGTCCACGATGAGGATGCTCATGATGCTCCGCCGGGGCCGGGCCGCTGGGCCCGGGGCCGATGGGCCAGCCTATCATTCCCCATAGCGGATGACCACCTCGCGTAGATGTTTTTCCAGCCGCTCAAACAGGTCGGCCAGGGCGTCGGCGTCGGCGTGCACGGCGGCGGTCTCCACGGCCCGGCCCAGCTCGGTGACGGTGTCGAAGCCGTAGCCCCCGCCCGAGCCCTTGAGGCCGTGGCCCAGCACGCGCACGGTGTCCAGGTCGCCCCGGGCCAGGGCCTGGCGCATGGCGGCCAGGTCGGCGGCCGCCTCGGCCAGGAACTCCTCGACCAGGGTGCGCATGGCCGGGTCGGCCAGGACCACGGGGGCGGCCCCTGGCGCCGGGCCGCCCTGGCCGGTGTAGCGGGCCAGGGCTTCCAGGAAACGGGCCTTCTTGATGGGTTTGGTCAGGTGCCCGGTGCAGCCCGCCTGGGCGCTCTTGTGGAAGTGCTCCTCGAAGGCGTGGGCCGTGAGGGCGACCACGGGCACGGGCGCCAGGCCCAGGGCGCGCTCGTACTCGCGCATGGCGCGGGTGGCGTCGTAGCCGTCCAGCACGGGCATCTCCATGTCCATGAACACGATGTCCGGGCGCGCGGCCTGGAACAGCTCCAGGGCCTGGGCCCCGTTTTCGGCCACGGTCAGGCTGTGGGGCGTGCCCGCCAGGTAGTAGCGGATGAGCTTGCGGTTGGCGGGCTGGTCTTCGGCCAGGAGGATGGCCAGGGGCCGCAGGCCGTGGGCCGGGGCCGGGGCGGCGCCCGGGGCCGGGGCGCCGCCTTCGGCCAGGGCGCGGGCCAGCCTGGCGGGGCTGGCGGGCTTGATGGCGAAGCGGGCGAAATCCAGGCCCTGGGCACGGGCCGATTCGGGGCGCTGGTCGCTGCTGCACGCCAGCAGGACGATGTCCCGGGCCAGGCCCTGGTCGTGGATCTCGCGGGCCAGGGCAGGCGCGTCGCCCTGCGGGGCGGCGAGGTCCAGCAGGGCGGCGTCCAGCGGCGGGGCGTTGCCTGCGGCCCGCTGGTGCAGCAGGGCCCGGGCGGCGGCGGTGTCGGGGGCGGTGAGCGCCGTGGCGCCCAGGCCGTGCAGGTGCGCGGCCAGGGCGCGCAGGGCACTCGCGTTGCCCGCCACCGCCAGGGCCGTGCGCCCTTCCAGGGGCCTGGGGCGCGGCCCGGCCTCGGCCACGGCCAGCTCCAGCTCGAAGGTGAACAGCGCCCCGCCGTCGGGGGCATCGGCCAGAGTCAGGCTGCCGCCCATGAGCGCGGCGATGCGCCTGCTGATGGCCAGGCCCAGCCCGCTGCCGCCGTACAGCCGCGTGGTGGACGAATCGGCCTGGGTGAAGCTTTCGAACACGGCCTGTTTCATGGCGTCGGGGATGCCGATGCCCGTGTCGCGCACGCTCAGGCGCAAGAGGCCGGGCCGGGCCGGGTCGGGCTGATCCACGGCCAGCTCGACCTCGCCTGCGGCGGTGAATTTCAAGGCATTGGACAGCAGGTTGGAGAGCACCTGCGACAGGCGCGTGGGGTCGCCCGCCAGCAGCGGCGGCAGGCCCGGAGCCACGGCGCATATCAGCTCCAGCCCCTTTTCCCGGGCGCGTACGGCGTACATGTCGCACACGGTCTCGGCCAGGGCCGCCGGGTCGAAGGGGATGCGCTCCAGGGTCACCTGCCCGGCCTCGATCTTGGAGAAGTCGAGCACGTCGTTGATGATGCCCAGCAGGGTTTCGCCGCTGGAGCGGAAGATGTCCACGTACTGACGCTGCTCGGGGGTCAGCCCGCTGTCGGCCAGCACGTCGCTCATGCCGATGATGGAGTTGAGCGGGGTGCGGATCTCGTGGCTCATGTTGGCCAGGAATTCGCTTTTGGCGCGGTTGGCGACCTCGGCGGCCTCGCGGGCGGTGCGCACCTGGACCAGCAGGGCCTCCAGCTCGCGGGTGCGGTCTTCCACGCGCTGTTCCAGGGTGCGGTTGTAGTCCTCCAGCCTGCGCCCGGCCTCGGCCAGGCTGGCGTGCAGGCCCTCAGAGCGCCGCCGCGCGGCCAGCAGCTTGGTGATCATGGAGTTCAGGGCGTCTTCGAGCACCTTGAGCTCGTTGCGGCCCCGGGTGCCCACGTCCACGCGCAGGTGCTCCAGGTTGTCCATGTCGATCTCGCGGGCGGCGGCGGTGAGTCGGCCCAGGGGCCGCGAGAGCAGCGGGCGGCTGACCCACAGGAAGATGACCCACAGGGCGATGGTCTTGATCACCGAGTTGACCAGGATGAACATGAACCCGTACCAGACCTTGCCCAGCACCACGTAGCGGCTGGAATAGAGCGTGACCTGGCCCATGGGCACCTTCTGGCCGATCTCCTCGGAGTAGAGGATGGGCTCGGTGTGCCAGAAGAAGTCGCCGCGCGGGCCGCCCCCGGGCCCGGCCTCCTCGCCGGGCGGGCTGTCGCGGAAGGTCTCGCCCGCCGAATAGGTGCCCTGGTACTCGGTGCCCACGCGCACGCCCACCACCACCGGGCTCTCCATGAGCCCCTGGACGATGGAATTGATCTGCACGTCGTCCACGTTGTAGATGGCCGTGGCCAGACCCTGGTTGAAGATCTGGGTCATGGCCTTGAGGTCCTTGAGCACGGTGTCGCGCGTGTTGTAGTACTCCGCGGCCATGTGCACGGCGGTCAGGGCGATGGTGATGACCACGTAGACCGCGAAGACCATGGTCAGCAGCCGGGTGGCGATGGAGTCGCGGATGGGGACGAGCGGCGCGGGGGCGGGCGAGGGCTGGGGCATGGCCGGGGCTTTTCGGGCTAGTCGAAGGCGTAGGCGGGCAGGGGGAAGCCCCAGCGGTCGAAGATGGCCTGCAGGCGCCCCGCGCGGTACAGATGCTCCATGCCCCGCTCGTAGAGCTCCCGGATCTTGCGCCCGCGCTCGGTATCCTTGAGCACCGGGAAGTAGCCCCGGGCGCCCACGGGCTCGATGCGGAAGCGGGCCATGTCGAAGGGGATGGTGTTCTTGTGGATGGAATCCTCGATGAAGTTCAGGTCGTCGAGGTAGAAGTCGATACGCCCCAGGATGACCATGCCCAGGGCCGAGACCCCGGATTTCAGCTCCTTGTGCTGCATGGGCGCGGGCAGGTTGGTCAGGTCGTAGTAGCCGATGCGCCAGGCGATGGTGCGGCCCTCCAGGCTGCCTGGCACGGACCACTGCCCGATGTTCTCGCGGTTGAAGAACACGTAGTATTTGCCCTCGTACATGGGCACCCCGGCCAGCGTCAGCCCCCGGGGGGGCTTGTCGTGGCAGGTCATCATGTCCGCCGAGCCGTCGCGCACCATGTGGTAGGCCCGCTCGGAGGGCACGTATTCGCGCACGTACTCGATGCCATACAGGCCGAACACGGCGCGCAGCGTGTCGTGGTACAGGCCGGTGCCGTCCATGTTGGTGAAGCCCTCCCAGGAGGGCCCCACGACATGCACGGCGGTGATGCCGCCGGGGTCGGGCAGGGGCTCGCTCGCATCCGCCGGCAGAGGCAGGAGCAGGGCGAGCAGAAGCCAGAGGATCGTTCTCATGTGGCCGGGCTCCGGGCCCGGGGAGGGGGCCCGGACCGTGTTTGTCCCCCTCCCCTAGCACAGCGCGGGCCGCTTGTCAGCGGCTGGCGGAGGGCGGCGGGGCATATCCGCCGAAATTCGGCACCGGATGGCCCCATTTGGCGTAGATGGCGTCCAGGGCGCCTGCGGCGGCCAGGGTGAGCATGCCCTGGTCGTAGAGGTCCATGATGGCCCGGCCCCGGGCCGTGGGGGCCAGCACGGGGTGGTAGGAGCGGAAGCCCACGGGTTCGATGCGAAAGCGCTGCTGGTCGAAGGTCAGGCCCGAGCGGTCGATGGACTCGCGGATGAGCACCGGGTCGTCGAGGTAGAAGTCGGCCCGGCCCAGCACGACCATGCCCAGGGCCGAGACCCCGGTCTTGACCTCCTTGGTCTGCATGCCCTCGGGGATGTAGCGCTCGTCGTAGTAGCCGATGCGCCAGACCACCGAGCGCCCGGTCATGCTCTCGCGGCCCTTCCAGGGTTCGATGCTCCGGGAGTCGAAGAACACGGCGTAGGCGTTCTCGTACATGGGCACGCGGGCCATGACCAGGGGCGGGTCCACCCGGGCCTTGCACAGCATCATGTCGGCCTCGTTCTCGCGCACCAGGTGTGTGGCGCGCAGGCTGGGCACGAACTGGTGCTCGATTTCGATGCCGTGCAGGCCGCGGAACACGGCGTCGAGCAGGTCGAAGTACAGCCCGGTGCCGTCGGCGTTGGTGAAGGTGTCCCACGCGGGGCTGACCACGCGGATGACGGAGACGGTTTCCTGGGCCCGGGCGGGCGCCAGCAGACACAGCAGCAGCGCGGCGGCTGCGGCCAGGATACGGCAGGATGGGGGCATTGGGCGACCTCCTCGGCAGGTGAGGTCCGGTGCGCGGCTCTTGTAGCACGGGCCCAGAGGGCTGGCAACGTGCGGGAAAACCGGGGCGGGCCGGGGGCGTCGCGGGCGGAAGGGCTCAGGCGGGGGGGCGGTCCACCAGCAGATCGTGCCCGAGGCTGTGCCGTGCGGGGGGGCTCAGGCCCGGGCGGCGTAGGCGGCCAGTTCGGCCTCGGCCTGCTCCCAGCGCCCGAAGGCAGCGGCCAGCTCGGCCTCGGCCCGGGCCAGCTCCTGGCGGGCGGCGGCTGCGGCCTCGGCGGGGCCCTTGTACAGCGCGGGGTCGGCCAGGCGCTCCCCGGCGGCGGCCACGGCGCGTTCCAGGGCTTCGATGCGCGCGGGCAGGGCCTCCAGCTCGGCGGCCAGTTCGGCCATGTGGCGCTGCTCCTTGAAGCCGAGCTTGCGCGGGGCGCTTTGGGGCGGCTCGGGGCGGGGGGCTGCTGCGGGCCTGGGCTCCGGGGCCGGGGGCGCCGGGCGCTGGCGCAGCCAGTCGTCGTAGCCGCCCACGTACTCGGCCACCCGGCCCCCGCCCTCCAGGGCCAGGGTGCTGGTGACCACGTTGTTCAGAAAGGCCCGGTCGTGGCTGACCACGAGCACCGTGCCCTGGTATTCCATGAGCCGCTCTTCGAGCAGCTCCAGGGTCTCGGCGTCCAGGTCGTTGGTGGGCTCGTCCATGACCAGCAGGTTGGATGGCCGGGTGAACAGCCGGGCCAGCAGCAGCCGGTTGCGCTCGCCCCCCGAGAGTACGGACACGGGGCTCATGGCCCGCTCGGGCGGGAAGAGAAAGTCGGCCAGATAGCCCATGACGTGGCGGTCGCGCCCGCCCACGGTCACGGTGTCGCTGCCGCCCGCCACGGCGTGGCGCACGGTGGCCTGGGGGTCCAGCTCCTCGCGGTGCTGG
This sequence comes from Desulfocurvus vexinensis DSM 17965, assembly GCF_000519125.1. Classification (NCBI taxonomy): domain Bacteria; kingdom Pseudomonadati; phylum Thermodesulfobacteriota; class Desulfovibrionia; order Desulfovibrionales; family Desulfovibrionaceae; genus Desulfocurvus; species Desulfocurvus vexinensis. The sequence continues at coordinate 123,126 of NZ_JAEX01000007.1, read as the reverse complement.
TCGAAGTAGGCGATTTCCAGGCCGGTGCCCAGGCGCACCTGGCCGGAGGTCGGCGCCAGGCGGCCCAGCAGCACCTGGAGCAGGGTGGTCTTGCCCGCGCCGTTGGGGCCAATGAACCCCACGCGGTCGCCGCGCAGGATGGTCGTGCACAGGCCCTGGAACACGGGCGCGTCGTGGCCCCAGGTAAAGGCCACGTCCTTGGCCTCGGCAACTACGCGCCCCGAGCGCTGGGCCTCCTGGATGGCCATGGCCGCGCGGCCCACGCGCTCGCGCCGGGCGCGGCGCTCTTCGCGCAGGGTCATGAGCGCGCGCACGCGGCCCTCGTTGCGCGTGCGCCGGGCCTTGATGCCCTGGCGGATCCAGGCCTCCTCGCGGGCCAGCTTCTTGTCGAACTCGGCGTTGTGGCGGGCCTCGGCGTCCAGCAGGGCCTGCTTGCGCTCCAGGTAGGTGTCGTAGCCGCACTGCCAGTCCGTGAGGCGGCCGCGGTCCAGTTCGAGGATGCGCGTGGCCACGCGGCGCAGAAAGGCCCGGTCGTGGGTGATGAAGACCAGGGTGCGCACATGGCGCGGCAGGTACTCCTCCAGCCAGGCGATGGAGTCGATGTCCAGATGGTTGGTGGGTTCGTCCAGCAGCAGCACGTCGGGGCTGCCCACCAGGGCCCGGGCCAGCAGGGCCCGGCGCTTGAGCCCGCCCGAAAGGGTCTCGAAGGGCGCGGCGGGGTCCAGGCTCAGGCGGGCGATGACGGCGTCGATGGCGGGCAGGGCCTCCCAGCCGCCCTGGCGTTCCAGGGCCGCCTCCATCTCGGCCAGGCGGGCCAGGCCATCGGCGTCGCGGGCCTGGCGGCTGGCGTGGTGGTAGGCGGCCAGGGCGCGGCCCATGTCGCCCAGCCCGGCGGTGACCACGTCGTACACCGGGCCGGTGAGCGCCTCGGGCACCTTCTGCGACAGCCGGGCCACGGCCACCCCGGCCGAGCGGACCACTTCGCCGCCATCGGGCACGAGGTCGCCGGAGAGCAGCCGCAGCAGCGTGGACTTGCCCTCGCCGTTGCGGCCCACGAGGCAGACCCGCTGGCCTTCCTCGATCTGGAAGGACACGCCGTCCAGCAGGCGGGGGCCGCCGAAGGACATGGTCAGGTTGGTCGCGCCGAGCAGTGCCATGGCCTGGGGGAATAAGCCGGAGGCCGGGCGCGGTCAAGCCCGCAGGCGGCCCGGCGCCCCCCCGGCGCCGTTATTGCACCGCGCGCTCCAGCTCGTCCAGGCAGCGCGCCAGGCCGCCGATGCCCGAGGAGCCAGCCAGCAGCAGCGGTTTCATGAAGCCCTTGCAGGCGCGCTTGACCAGGGTGGTGGCCTCGTGGCTCACGCAGTCCAGGGGGCAGACCACGGCGTCGGCCCGGGCCAGGAGCTGGTGCAGGTGCCCGGGCGACTGTTCCAGGCCGCCGTCGTGGTGCAGCAGTTCGCAGCCGTAGCGGCTGGCCAGGGCCTTGTAGTGGGCCATGAGGTTGCAGCGCCCGCCCACGTAGAGCACGCACTTGCCGCGCAGCTTGCCGCAGCCCAGGCCGCAGCCCTGGCCGCAGGCGCCGTCGCAGCCCCGGGGGCAGGCGTCCGGACCGGGCAGGGCGTCGGGCATCTGGGCGGCCAGCACGTTTTCCAGGGCGGCGATGGTGTTGTCGCGCTCGGCCAGGGCGCCGCGGGCCTGGCGCAGCTCGCGCAGCAGGTCCTCGATCTGCGCGGCCTGGCGCAGCACGGTGCGCTCGGCCTCGTCCTGCCTGCGGCGGGTGGCGTCCAGGTGCCCGGCCAGGGCGTCGCGCTCGGTGCGCAGGGCGGCCACGGCGGTGGTTTCCAGGGCCTGGCGCAGGCTCACGCGCTCACCCTCGGCCTCGGCGCGGCGGCGGCGTTCGTCCTCCAGGTCGCGCTCCAGCCTGCGGTTGCGCGCCTTCCAGACGGCGGCGGCCTCGCGCAGGCGGGTCTTGCGTTCCTCCAGGGCCTCGGCCAGGAGCTGGTTGCGCCGTTCCAGCTCGTCCAGGCGGCGCAGGTCCGCGCGGTTGGCGGCGCCCAGCAGGTGCGAGAGCATGTGCACCTCGCCGAAAACTTCGGAGATCAGCCCCGGGGAGGCCCCGGGGTGGCTCATCACCGCCCAGAAGGGCCCGGGGATGTCGCCCGCGCCCGAGTGCTCGCGCCACAGGGCCAGCAGGGCGTCGTCGTCCGTGCATTTGCGGAACAGCGCCAGGCTGCGGCGGTGTTTCTTGTTGAGCAGTTTCTGGAGCCAGCGGGCGGCCTTGCCGGGGCACTTGGCCTGGCTGACGAACCAGCAGTGGATGTCGAAATCGCTGGCCCCGGGGTGGAAGCGCATGCCCAGTTGCCGGGCCCCGGTGCGCAGGTCGCCCATGGTCAGGCAGGTGCCGATGACCGGGCATTGGAAGTCTTCGAGTTCCCAGATGTTTTTCTGCTGCATGACGTGCTCCTTGCCGCTGTGGCGGCGGGGGGTGCTGCGATGGAGCAGTCATAAATGAAAATGAAAATCATTGTCAACAGGAAAGAGGAGGATGCGGGCGGATGGATGACGGGCCGGGGCAGCCCGCAATCCCGGCGCCGGGCACGGGGCCGACAGGCGGGGGGTGTGGCGGGTGCCGCTTCAGGCGGTGGCGCGCCCTGGGCGGCGGGTGCCGCCCTGTGCCGGTCCAACCGGGTATTTCCCGGGCGCGCGGGGTGCGGCAGGCGGGCAGGCCAGGGAGAAAGACGGCAGGCCGGGGAGCGCGCAGAAATGGCAAGCAGGCACCACTCCAGGGGCGCTGCATCCGTTGTGGTTTGGGCCCGGGCCCGTTGCCGGGTGCGCGGGGACGGCAGGGCCCGGGTGGACAGGGGGCCTCTGTCATCCGTTGCCGGTCCAGCCGGGAGCCTTCCCGGACGCGCGGGGCGCGGCAGGCGGGGCAGGCCGGGGAGAAAGACGGCAGGCCGGGGCGCAGCACGGGAATGGCAGGCCGGCGCCACCCGTGAGGAGGCCCCTCTGCCCGGCCCGGTCCGGGCGGGTGGACTTGGCCTGCGCTGCGCGGGGCGCCACCGCCGGGCGGGCCGGGCGGCGGTGGACGGGTGCCGGAATGGCGGGCGGGCCGCTTGCGGGCAAAAGAAAGGGCGGAAGCCGAAGCTTCCGCCCTGAATGGTCGCGCTTGGAGCCGTGAGGCTTACACGCAGCCGGTGGGCTTGGGCAGGCCGGCCATTTTGCAGGCGCCCTTGCCGGGGCCGGAGGGGAACAGCTCGTAGATGTGCTTCAGCTTGAAGCCGGTCACCTTGGAGAGGATGCGCACCATCGGGGCGATGCCGTTCTTCTTGTAGTAGTCCTGCAGGAACTCGATGACCTTGTTGTGCTCGTCGGTCAGCTCCTTGATGCCCTCGGACTCCTTCACGTACTCCACCCACTCGGGGTTCCAGTCCTCGAACTTCTGAAGGAAACCGTCTTCGTCGATGTCGAAAGATTTGCCCTTGAATTCGACAGTGGCCATGATCGTCCTCCTTGGATGGTTTGATGCCTGGGCGGCTCGCGGCCAAGCCGGGCGCCGCTCCCGGGCGGACCCGGGCTTCCTATTGGATAAGCAGCTTCCGCTGCTCAACTCCCGCAGGAGTTCCCCCGGACGTGTCCGGCGAAAATGTTAGGGGATACTAAATACTGCGGGGCTTTTTTGTCAATGGGTTCCGTCGGAAAAAGCCGGGCCCTGGCGGGCGGTGCGATTGCCAGGGCTTCCGGCGGGTTAGGCACCCAGGATCTCCTCGAGATGGGTGCGTGCGAAGTCCAGGGACGGGTCCAGTTCCAGGGCGCTGCCCAGGCAGTGTATGGCTTCCTGGCGCTGGCCCAGGAATTTCAGGCACAGGCCCAGGTTGGCCAGGTCCATGGCCGAGCCGCTGTCCAGGTTCAGGGCGGCGCGGAAGTCCTGGGCGGCGCCCTCGAAGTCCTTGGCCTTGAAGCGGGCCACCCCGCGCAGGTTGAAGTACTCCTTGACCTCGGGGCACAGGGCCACGGCCCGGTCCAGATGCGGCAGGGCGTCCACGAAGCCGCCGCCGCGCGTCAGGGCGTAGGCCTGGTAGAAGGCGGCCAGGGCGCGGTCCTCGTCGTTGTCCTGCAGGGGTTCGGCCCGGGCGAAGAGCGGGGCGGCGGCCTCGGCGTCCCCGCCGCGCAGGGTCAGCAGGGCGCGGTGCAGGGGCAGGAAATGCGCCCCGGGGTAGATGCGCTCCAGGGCGTCCAGCCCGGCGGCGGCCTCGGCGTGGGGCGCCTCTTCGGCCAGCACGCGGCCCACGAACATGCCCAGGCTGGCGCGCGGGGTCCGCTCGCGGAACTGGAAGCCCGGCACGAAGTTGTAATGCGCGGGCTGGCCCAGCTCGGCGCAGGTCGTGGGCACGCTGTAGAGCGTGAACCCCAGGCAGTCCAGCCCCCGGGTCAGGGCCTTGAGTTCGCGCAGGATGTCGCGCTCGGCCACCGAGGGCAGGCTGGACAGGGGCACCAGCGGCCCGCGGGTCAGCCAGGCGAACTGCCCGGGCTCGGTGTACTTGGGCAGGCCCGAGGCCTCGTAGTTGGCGCCGGTCTCGAAGTCCCCGGCGAGCTGGGCGATTTCCGTCAGGGCCCGGATGGCCGCCTTTTCCGGCGAGGAGGCCGTCCCGGCGGTGTAGACGATTTCGCTCGTGGCCGGGAAGGTCGCGGGGTCGTAGGCCAGGGCCGCCACGGTGGGCACGGGCATGCCCAGGGTCATGTCCTTGAGCCACAGGCGGATGCCGTTGGCCGTGAAGCGCTCGACGAGCCCGGCCAGCACGGGGTCCGTGCACGAGGCCGGGTCGATGGTCGGCATTTCGGGCCGGGCGCGGTCGGTCACGGCGCACACATGGCGTTCCACCAGCTCCGCCGCGCCTTGGAAGATGGATTCCTCGGGGGTGTTTCCGGCGCTTGAGCCGTTGAATTCGTTGAGTTTCTTGAACAGGTCCAGGGGCACGTACTCTTCGCGCCCGGCGCTGATGTTCGTCGCCGGGAAGAAGGCCCAGCGGTGCAGGTCGAGCACGCGGATGGCGTCGGCCTCGTCCAGGTCGTCGCCCGTGGCGCGCAGCACCTCGGCCAGGGGCATGACCCGCCCCGGCCACAGGGCCTGGGCCTCGGACCAGGTGGCCTGGGTGAAGCCCTCGCGCCGGTCCCAGAAGGTGAAGTAGCTGAAGCGCTCGGCCAGCTCCATCAGCGCCGAAGCCTCGGCCTGGATGGGCGAGGCGCCCTTGCCCATCTGCTTGCGCGTGGGCATGACCCGGCGCGCCCCGGCCCCGGTGACGGACAAGAACACCGGGATGCCCAGGCGCCCGGTGTCGATGCGCCGGGTCTCGGCCAGGATGGCGTCGCCGTGGCGGCCCAGGGCTTCGCGCACGCGCGCCACCGTGACCTCCGGGGCCACGGCCTTGTCCTGGTCCTTGTCGTAGGTCTTCTCGCAATGGGTCAGCGTGATCATCGGGGCACCACCTTGCGGGGCACGAGGCGCACGATGTCGCACAGGTGGCGCTCGGGGTCGCCGTCGCCGTCCGTCGCCTTGCAGCCCACGGTCTTGTTGCTCATGGTGAAGTCTTCCTCGGCCAGCTTGAAGAAGCGCATGGCCCGGCGCTCGTAGCTGCGGGCCAGCAGGGCCTGGGCCCCCGGGCGGGGGTGCAGGTGGGCGGCGAGGAACTTGACCAGCCCCCGGTGCAGCGCCTCGATGTAGAGCACCTCGGCGCCGACGATGATGTCGAAGCGCCGCCCCAGGCGGTCCGCGGAAAAGTCGGCCCGCTGCACCCGGGTGCGGTCGGCCAGCCCGTTATGCAGCACGTTGATGCGCGCGAACACCAGGGCGTCGTGGTTGATGTCGGTGATGGTGACGCGCAACCCGGCAGCGGCGGCGAACAGCCCGCACACGCCCACCCCGGCCCCGATCTCCAGCAGCTCGGCGTCGGGCGGGGCGGGCAGCGAGGCCGCCAGGTGCGCCAGGACCATGGACGCGGGCCAGACCTTGGCCCAGAAGGGCAGCTCCACGCCCTGGCCGGGGGCTGCGGCCTCGGCGATGCGCTCCACGTACTCGGTCATGTTGGTGATCTGCAGGACCTCCAGGGTCCTGCCCGCCGCGCTCACCGGTTCGAAGGCCACCTGGAAGCGCCGTCCGGCGTAGTCCAGCAGTTCGTCCAGGGGCGCGTCCAGGGAGATGGGCTCAGTGGTCTGCACGGTGCCTCCGTTTCCGGGCCGGGCCCGGGCCAAAAAAAACGCCGGCTCGCGCCGGCGTCGTCCTGGTCATGTGGAGCGGGAGACGAGATTTGAACTCGCGACTTCAACCTTGGCAAGGTTGCACTCTACCACTGAGTTACTCCCGCATCGTGGAGGCGGCATCCGGATTTGAACCGGAGAATGGAGGTTTTGCAGACCTCTGCCTTACCACTTGGCTATGCCGCCCCGTGCCGAGGAATTGAGCCTATAGTCCAGAGAGTTGGCGCTGTCAACGGACAATATCCCCCCTGTCGCCGGAACCCCTCGGTGCGAAAACGGACCGTATCCGTTCGGTGCCCCGCGCGCAAGAGTTTCGTGGGGCGCGGGTGCACTTTTTGGGCGGCGGGCGCGCCGCGAACCCCGGTTCTTGGCAGGGCGGGGGCGCCATGCTACAGGCGGCTTCGCGCAAGGCAGCGCCCGGAAGGCCGGGCGGTCGCCTGCGCCTCGTCAACCGATTCTCGCCCGCTGCGGGAATGCTGCGGGCCAAGGGGCAGAGGATGCCGGAGATCAATCGGGAACCGACGCTGCAAGGCAGTGCGCTGCCCTGGCTGTTTGGTTGCCTTTTTGTGCTGATTGCCGTGGGCGGCCTTGGGTATGTCCTGCTGGATGGGGATCGGTATGTCCAGGCAGCAAGAATGACTCAAGCCAGGGCGGCAGAACAGGCTACTTACCTGGAGAAGGACTTCTTCAAGACATTTGACAGTCCGATACTCGCAAAGGCCAGGGATTCCCAAACCGGTTCCTGCCAGGAGACGAGCAGCTACTACAGGGCATTGATACACGAGAGTTCTGTCAGGGCTTTTGCCGTGGAATACAGGGACAAGATTTCCGTCATGTATTCAATGGTGGAGGATTTCTTGGCTGGCAAGGGGCCCAGGCCGCTCCTGAAATGTGACAGCCGCGCCTACTTCCTGCGCAACATTCTCTTCAACATTAGCATTGAATCCCGCATTGTGCATGGATTGTGTTTGAATAATGACGGGAGATTCATCGGGCACACATTCCTCGAAGTTCTGGACAAGGACAGCAATTCCTGGGTGGTGCATGATCCGTACTTCAACATGAGCTACGTCGATAAAAAGACGGGCCGTTTGGCCGGGCTCATGGATTTGTGCCGGTTCGACATCGACGACTTCGCGCCAACGGCTGACAGCCCGGACGCCATCTTCCATGAAAAGAAGGATTACTTTTCCAGGATATATACGATTGTCATTTACGATAACCGCGAACTGGGGACGCAGAGCGTCGTCGTTTTCAACACAAGGAAGCTGGGCATTACGACAATGGCGGAGTTTTTCCAGGCGGAGCGGTTCTCCGCCCTGCGCGAGTATATTGAAAAAATATGGTATGATTATGTATGGATAGATGTCTAGGGGCATTAGGAGTGGGGGCTGATATAATGGACTTGGAGACTATTTACAGCGTGTTAGCCTCATGGGGCTTCTCGGCCTTCACTCAGGTCGAGAACGCTTGGTCCGTCGGCCAGTTATTCCCAGGCAAAGACCGTTGCGGGTTGTATATCCTTGGATTTGCTGACGGTGAGTTTTATGTCGGTGAAAGCAGCGACATCCCCAAACGTTTTTCGCAGCACAGAAAGAAGTACGACGACATCGTGTATTTCTCCTATGTGCTGGAAGCACAGGAGCGGCGGCGCCCCCTCGAAGAGGAGATCATCCATACGCTCGAAGCGCAGGGATTTGTGCTTCGCAACATTGAACACTCCAGCATCCCCCAGGGGGCATCCGATCTGGACCTGGTGGTGGAGCCTGCGCGGCGGAAAGCATGGATCGCTGGACAGGGCTTGCAACAAGAGAAATGCGAGCGCCCCGTCAACCAATCGCTGTATAGCAGTTACAAAGATATTTACAGAAGATTCATGGGGTTTCCGGTTGCCGCAGACACTCTCCATTTTTTGCGATATTATCTGGATGCAACCGTGCTCGATTGGCGAAAGACAGAGATGTCCTTCTGGGGTGGCAGCTGTCTATCCCCTGCAGGATACAAGAGCATCAAGTACAAACTCCCTACCATTGCAAGGGTCAATATATATAGGCAGGAAGTCCTGACTGTTGCACAGGACATGGTGTTCAACGGCGATAATATTCCGTTGGCCATTTCATTCCATGCTGCGTCCTCTCCGATCGATGCACTACCAAAAGAATTAGGCGATCAAGTCGCAGGCCACTCCGGAGTAAAGCTATGGGGGCACAAGTATAAAAGTGGCGGACATGATCAGACCGCGTTCATTGCTGCTGGCTTCGAGGCTGCTTTAGGGCTACTTGAGGACGATCAAATCAGGAAGGGCCTCAGGGTCCTCAACACTCGGCTGATGATGAAGGGGCCGTGCCTTTGGAAGGGGAATCACTGCTTGCCGCTTGTTGAAGGTGTTGCGGATGTGTCGTAGTTTTTTCAGAGTGGGAGACGGAGGGAGAGAATTGAGGTTCGCCATCTTTGCCTTAGTTGTACAGAGATAGTATTCACCTGACACTGCCGCCCCCGGCCCGGGGTTGTGCCGTTCAGGCCCCGGCCCTGGCGCGGCCCGTCGTGGGGGAGGGCCGCAGGCACCCGCCCGGGCTGGCCTTGCTGCCCTCATGCTTTTGCCAACGGTCCGCCCGGGTTGGGCGCACCAAAAAAAGACGCCGCCCGGAGGGGGCGGCGCAGTGGGTGCCTTGTGGAGCGGGAGACGAGATTTGAACTCGCGACTTCAACCTTGGCAAGGTTGCACTCTACCACTGAGTTACTCCCGCTCAGGGGTGCGTCGTGAAGCGAGAGACCTTCTATCCGCGTCGGCTGCCCCTGTCAACTCGAAAGGCCAAAAAAATTCTCCCGGGCCAGGACCACGGCGTCCATGCCCTCCAGGCGGCGCATGGGCAGGCTGCGGGCCACGCCGTCCAGCACGGCGCGCGGGTCGCGGGCCACGGCCCCGGCCAGGGCGTCGATGCCCAGGCCCAGCAGGGCCGGGGCCAGGGGGGCGCTTGGGCCCAGCAGCACCACCCGCGCCCCGGGGCGGCACAGGGCGAGCAGCCCGCCCAGGGTGCCGTTGTGCAGGGTGGTGCCGGTGATGGCCACCACGTCCGCCCCGGGCAGCACCTCGGCGGCGCGCGCCGCAGGCAGGTCGCCCGGGCGCGGGGCCAGCTCCAGCACGGCAAGGGCCGCGAAGGCCCCGCCCAGGCGCTCCACGAAGGGGAAATGGCCGACCACCACCACGCGGGCCCCCCGGCCCAGGGCCAGGAGCAGGTCCTGGCCCTTGCCCGGCGTGGCGCCAGGGGGCACGGGCAGCAGGGCGTTCACGGCGGCCAGCCCGAGGGACGCGGCCCCCGGCGTCAGCGGTGGGGGCGTCGCCAGCCAGGCCGCCAGGGCGTGGGCCGACTCCGGAACCCGGGGCGCCCCGGCGCCGGGGTCGGCGTCGATGCGCGAGGCCACGCCCGCCCGGGGCGCGCCGGGGCCGCCCAGCTCCACGCCAGCCATGGCCGCGCCCAGGGCCGCGCGCAGCACGGGCCGGTCGGGCTCGGCCAGGGCCGCGTCCAGCACGGCGCGCAGCAGCGCGGCCTGGGTCGCGGCGCCCTGGTCCCGCCGCCGGATTGCCGTATCCTCGTCCATGCGCCCTCCCGTGGCCTTCGCCGGAATGGCCCGGCTCCCGGGCCGTAACCGCCGAGCCTGCCACGCTAATACGCAGGGGTTTACTTTTCAAGAGAAGATGAAGTAAGAAGACCCCTTCCCCGACAGCATGCACGCCGCCTCTGGCAGGCACCCACCCGGAGGATCCGCCATGGACGCAAAGGATATCGAATTCTTCCGCAAGTACCTGAATCAGATGCTCGATGAGATCCTGCGCAAGGGCGAGGAAACCATCGAGGATATGGTCGAGTCGCCCGAGGTCTACGCCGATCCCGCCGACCGCGCCACCGCCGAGTCCGACCGCTCCTTCACGCTGCGCCTGCGCGACCGCGAGCGCAAGCTGATCAAGAAGATCCAGCAGACCCTGCACCGCATCGACGACGGTTCCTTCGGCATCTGCGAGGAGTGCGGCGAGGACATCTCGGTGGAACGCCTCAAGGCCCGCCCGGTGACCACGCTGTGCATCAACTGCAAGAGCCGTCAGGAGGAGGAGGAGCAGGTGCGCGGCGAGTAGGCCGCCCGTATGGAAGCCAACCTGTTCCGCTGTCTCGCCGCCGCCCTGGGCCCCACGCTCGTGGGCCGGCGCCTCGAGAAGCTCCACAGCCCCGCCCCCGGCGTCTGGACCCTGACCCTCCAGGCCGCCGGGGGCGCGCCGTATGTGCTGCTGCGCACGGGCGGCGCCGCAGGGCTGCTGCTGGCCTGCACCCACAAGCCCGAGAACCCCGCCGAGCCCTCGGCGCGCTGCATGTGGCTGCGCAAGCGCCTCACGGGCCGCCGCCTGACGGCCTGGACCATGGACTGGCCCGCGCGGCTGCTGGCCCTGGAGCTGTCGCCCGGGCCGGGGCGCTGGCTGGTCCTCGGGCCGGGGGGCGAGCCGGACCTGGCCGACGTGCTGCCCCCGGGCTTCGGCGTCGAACCCTCCTGGCCGGACGCCGCCCAGGTGCGCGACGACCGCGAGGTCTGGCGTGCCCACCCGCAGATCACCCGCGACCTGCGCCGCCTGCTGGCGGCCTCGCCCCCGGGGCGCGACCAGGCCGTGCTGGACGCCGTGCGCCGGGGCGGCTGCGCGCGGTTTTTTGCCTACCTGCCCCAGGCGGACGACGCGGCGGGCGGGGGCGGCGCGGCTGGTGCGGCGCGGCCCCGGCTGCTGGCCTGGCGCCTGCCCCCACAGCTGCGCGCGGGGCTGGCGGAGCACGGGTTCGACGACGTGCTCGACGCCGCCGGGTTCTTCGGGCAGGCGACGCTGTTCCCGCACCTCACGGCCCTGGCCGAGGCCGCCGCGCACAAGCGCCAGGACGCGGCCCTGGCCCGCGCGCGCCGCGCCCTGGGCGCCCTGGAGGCCGACCGCGCGCGCCTGGAGGGTCTGGTGGCCCGCGGCGCCGAGGCCGAGGCCCTGCGCGCGGTGCTCTACCAATTTGACAAGCACGACAAACGCCCTTATCTGGACGCCCCCCAGGCCGACGGCGGCACCCGGCGCATCGCCCTGGACCGGCGGCTGACCCTGCTGGAGAACATGGAGCGCCTGTTCCGGCTGGCGGCCAAGGGGCGGCGGGGGCTGGAATTTCTGACCGGGCGCGAGGGGCAATTGCGCGCGGAGCTGGCCGCAGCAGAGCGCGGGGAGCTGCCCCCGGAGCGCAGGGGCGGCGACGACGCCCCCCGCAAGGCCGAGCGCCACGCCGTGCGCCGCCCCGCCGGGGCCGTGCCGGGGGTGGCGCGTTTTCGCACCAGCGACGGCTTCGTGGTCCTGCGCGGCAAGAGCGCGCGGGCCAACCACGACCTGCGCAAGCTGGCCAGCCCCTTCGACCTGTGGTTCCACGCGGCCCACGGGCCCGGGGCGCACGTCATCCTGCGCCGCGAGTTTCCCGACCAGCCCGTGCCCGAGACGAGCCTGGCCGAGGCCGCCGGGCTGGCGGCCCTGCGCAGCCATGCCGCCGGAGCCCGGGCCGAGGTGCTCTGCGCCCAGGTGCGCCATGTGCGCGCCGTTTCCGGCGGCGGGCCGGGCAAGGTCACGGTGGACCGCCTGGAGCGGACCCTGGCCGTGGACCCCGACCCGGACCTGGAGGCGCGGCTGGCCGAGGACGGGCCGTGAGCCCGCCCCTGGCCCGCAAGGGCGGCTCCAGGCAAGGCCCGGCCCGCAAGGGCAAAACGACAATCCATACGCCCGGCGCGGGTTGCGGCCCCATGGACGCCGCCCGGCACAAGGCGTATGCACAAGGGGCCCGCAAGGGCCAAACCGGGGGTTGCATGGCCAAGGCATCCTGCCACGAACGGTCCCTGGAATTCGAGGACTGCGATCTGGCGCGCGAGCTGTTCGGCGCCCAGGAGGCGAACCTGGCCGCCGTGGCCAGGGGCTGCGGCGTGGGCGTGTCCTCGCGGGGCAACCGCGTGCATCTGCACGGCACCGAAGACGGCGTGAACCGCGCCGCCAACCTGCTGGTGCAGCTCTACGCCCAGGTCAAGGCCGGGCGGCCCGTGTTTCCGCGCGATGTGGACCTGGCCCTGGGCGTGCTCGAGCGCGAGCCCTCGGCGCAGCTCGGCGAGGTCTTCAGCTCCGAGGTCTTCGCGGCCTCGCCCAAGCGCCGCGTGAGCCCCAAGACCCTGGGCCAGCGCGACTACATGCAGGCCATTCGCGAGAACGACCTGACCTTCGGCATCGGCCCGGCAGGCACGGGCAAGACCTACCTCGCCGTGGCCCTGGCCGTGTCGTGCCTGCTGGGGCGCGAGGTCAAGCGCATCGTGCTCACCCGCCCGGCGGTGGAGGCCGGGGAGAAGCTCGGCTTTCTGCCCGGCGACATGGTGGAGAAGGTCAACCCCTACCTGCGCCCGCTCTACGACGCCCTGCACGACATGCTGGACTTCGCCAAGGTCCAGGAGATGCTGGAGACCGGGGTCATCGAGATCGCGCCCCTGGCCTTCATGCGCGGGCGCACGCTTAACGACGCCTTCATCATCCTCGACGAGGCCCAGAACACCACCCCCGAGCAGATGAAAATGTTCCTCACGCGCCTGGGCTTCGGCTCGCGCGCCGTGGTCACCGGCGACGTGACCCAGATCGACCTGCCCGGCAAGTCCGCGTCGGGTCTGGTCCAGGCCGCCAAGGCCCTGGCCGGGGTTGAGGGCATCGCCTTCATCACCTTCGGCGAGAAAGATGTCATTCGCCATCCCCTGGTGGGAAGGATAGTCCAGGCCTATGAACGTTTCGAAGAAGCCGACCCGAAAAAAGCCTAGCGCCCAGCGCACCGCCCGGGACGAACGCGCCCGGGCCAGGGACACGCGGACCCTGGGGGTGGCGCTGTTCCTGCTCGTCCTGCTGGGGTTGTCGGCCCTGGCCGGAGTGCGCATGGAGTCGGGCCCCCCGGCCTACACCGCCGGGGACATCGCCGACACCGACGTGATCGCCCGGCGCGATTTCCTCATCGAGGACATGGCGGCCACCCTGGCCAAGCGCCGCCGTGCCGCCGAGGCCCAGCCCCCGGTGTTCGACCTGTCCCGCGACGCCCTGCGCTCCATTGACGCCGCCGTACACGACGTGTTCGGCACCCTGGACGCGGCGACCCCCGAGGCCATGGAGGACGTGCGCTGGCAGATCGCCGAGGACCTCAACGCCGAGATCGGCAAGGCCACCCTGGCCCTGTGGCAGCGCGAGGACTTCCAGAACCTGGTGCTGGCCCGGGTGCTGCCGTGGGTCGGCGAGGCCCTGGCCCGGGGCGTGGTGGAGGACGCCAGCGAGCTGTCACGCCACGAGCACGGGATCATCCTGCGCGACATGGCCGCCGGGGAGGAGACCATGGTCGCGGACCCCGAGGCGACCATGGACATCACCCGGCTGCGCGCGGCCCTGGCGGCCTTCCTCAAGGACGAGCTGAAGAAGCCGCTGACCGTGCGCAAGGCCGTGTGGACGCTGCTGGCCCCGCTGCTGGAGCCGAGCCTGACCCTGGACCGCGAGGAGACCCGCGCCCGGGCCGACCGGGCCATGGCCGCCGTGCAGCCCGTGTATTTTCACGTCCGCCAGGGCGAGATCCTGGTGCGCCACGGCGAGGCCGTGACCCTGGAGCAGCAGATCAAGCTCCAGGCCATGGCCGCCGAGTCGCCGCGCGGCGTCACCGTGCTGCCCGCCGCGGGCATCTTCGCCCTGGCGGCGCTCATGGGCCTGGGGCTGCTTTTGTGCCGCCGGGCGGGGCTGTGCCCGGCCCTGCAGGGGCGCGACTACGTGCTGTTGTCCGTGCTGGCGGTGGTCTTCTGCGCGGGGGCGAAGTTCCTGGCGCTCATCGGCGGGCCGCTGACCCTGGGCTCGCCGGTGCTGACCAAGGAGATCATCCCCTACAGCCTGCCCCTGGCCGGGGCCTCGGGCGTGGCGGCCATGTTCTTCCCGCTGGTGACCTGCTTCTTCGTGACCCTGCTGCTGGCGTTCTTCTGCGCGCAGATCCTGGGCGGCGGGCTGACGCTGTTCTCCTTCTTCTTCGCCACCGGACTGCTCTACGCCTTCGTCATCAAGCAGGCCGAAAGCCGCAAGGAGCTGCTGGCCTCGGTGCTGCCGCTGCTGGCGGGCCTGTCCCTGGCCTGGGTGGGCGCCAATTTTCTGGACTACCAGGGCCTGGCGCACGCCCTGGCGGGCGGGGCCTACGTGCTGGCCGGGGGCTTCGTGTCCCTGGTGCTGCTGCTGGCCCTGTCGCCCATGGCCGAATACCTGCTGGGCTACGTCTCGCGCTTCCGGCTCATGGAGCTCATGAGCCTGGAGCAGCCGCTGCTCCAGGAGCTGATGGTCAGCGCGCCGGGCTCGTATCACCACTCGCTGGTGCTGTCGAACATGGTCGAGGCCGGGGCGCGGGCCATCGGGGCCAACCCGCTGCTGGCGCGGGTGGCGGCGCTGTACCACGACGTGGGCAAGGTCACCAAGCCCCAGTATTTCGTGGAGAACCAGATGGGCGGCGAGAACCGCCACGACAAGCTGGCCCCGTCCATGAGCGCGCTGATTCTCACCAGCCACGTCAAGCAGGGCGTGGAGCTGGCGCGCACGCACAAGCTCGGCGCGGAGATCGAGGATCTCATCCGCCAGCACCACGGCACCATGCTCATCTCCTTCTTCTACCACAAGGCCTGCGAGCAGGCCGAGGCGCGCGGCGAGGCCCCGCCCCGGGAGGACGAGTTCCGCTACCCGGGCCCCAAGCCGCAAACCAAGGAGGCCGGGCTGCTGCTTCTGGCCGATGCCATCGAGGCCTCCAGCCGGACCCTGGTGGAGCCCACGCCCAGCCGCATCAAGGGCCACATCGAGAAGCTCATCAAGAAGATCTTCTCCGACGGCCAGCTCGACGAATCGGCCCTGACGCTCAAGGATCTGCACGAGCTTTCGGAAGTCTTCTTGCGCATCCTCACGGGCATCTTCCACCAGCGCATCGAGTACCCGGGCGGGGACAACCCGCAGTTGCGCGAGGACGCCCGGGCGCGCACGGAATACCGGCCCGAGTCCGCCTTCGTGGACGCGCCGCCGCCCGAGGCCTGCCCCGAGCCGCGCAGCGGCCACAAGCCCGAGCAGGACCCCACGGGCCAGAGCTGCCCCGCCGATGCCCGCGACGCAGGCACCGTGCTCAAGTTCACCAAGCGCCGGGGGGCCAAATGAGCGTGACGGTGCTCGCCGGCCCGGGGCTGGCCCCCGGGGCTGTGCCGCGCCGCGAGGCCGCCGCCCTGGCCGCGCGCGTGCTGGCGGCCCTGGGTCTGCCCGGGGCCGATGTGGAACTGCTGCTGGTGGACGACCGGCGCATGGCCGGGCTGCACCGCGAGTTCATGGGCCGCCCGGGGCCGACCAACGTCCTGTCCTTCCCCGAGGCCGGGGCCGCTCCCGGCGCCTGCCCCCGCGGCTCCCTGGGCCAGGTGGCCCTGTCGGTGGACACGCTGCTGCGCGAAGCCGACCTCTACGGCCAGCCCGTGGACGCCCACCTGGTGCGCCTGCTGGCCCACGCCTTCCTGCACCTCGCGGGCCACGACCACGGCCCGGAAATGGACGCCCTGACCCAGCAGGCCGTGCAGGCCTTGGCCCCGGCGCGCTGAGGGCGCGCAAGCCGCCGGAGGCGGGGCGCGTTGCTGGCGGGGGCAGGGGGCAGGGCCTTTTCTTGAGAAGAAAAGGCCCTGCCCCTTTCCGTCGCATCTTTATCCTCGTTTTTCCGAGGATTTTTCCTTCGGGGCGGGAACTGACGCGGGACAGGGGCCCCGGGGTGCGCCTGCCAAGGGGTTCCGGGCAGGGTGGTTTGGGTCGCGCCTGCCAGGGAGCTTCTTTTCTGGCGCTCCGTGCCGCGACAGGCCGGATGGCGACGGGCCGCCCGGCCCGCCACGGCGCGCGAGGAGCGGATGCGCGCGGACTGTCGTGCGAGTGCCGGGATGGCCGGGCGCTGGTTCCGGCGGAAGGAGCCTGGTGAACCCGCCGGCTCCGGCGCCCCGGCCCCGGCCCCGGCGCAGGGGTTTACAAACGGTTGGGGCTGGGGTTAACTGATCGTTTCCTTCGCTGCCGCAGAGGCAAGCACCGAAGAGAGAGGACGACCCATGCCCAAGCATTTTTTGAGCATCCTGGACCTGGACGCAACCACGGCCTGGGCGCTGGTGCGCCGGGCCGACGAGATGAAGCGCACGCGCCACCGGGGCGACATCCTGCGCGGCGAGACGGTGATCCTGATTTTCGAGAAGGCCTCCACGCGCACGCGGGTCAGCTTCGAGGTCGGGGTGCGCCAGCTGGGCGGCGATTCGCTGCTGATGACGCCCGCCGAATCGCAACTCGGGCGCAGCGAACCCCTGGCGGACACCGCGCGGGTGCTCTCGCGCTACGCCCGGGGGCTGGTGGTGCGCACCTTCGGCCAGAACAAGCTGGAGGAGCTGGCGCGCCACGCGAGCATCCCGGTCATCAACGCCCTGTCGGACCTCTACCACCCCTGTCAGGTGATGAGCGACATGCTGACCATGTACGAGCGCACGCCGGACCTGGCGTCGCTGTGCGTGGCCTGGGTCGGCGACGGCAACAACATGGCCCATTCGTTCCTCAACGCGGCGGCCCTGTTCGGCTTCGAGCTGCGCCTGGCCTGCCCCGAGGGCTACGACCCCGACCCGGCGGTGCTGGCGGCGGCGCGGGCGCGCGGGGCGCGGGCGACGCTGCTGCGCGACCCGCGCGAGGCCTGCGAGGGCGCGCACTACATCAACACCGACGTGTGGGCCTCCATGGGTCAGGAGCAGGAGCAGAAGCGCCGCGAGCGGGCCTTTGCGGGCTATCAGGTGGACGCCGGGCTGCTCTCGGTGGCCGACCCGCAGGCCTGGGTCATGCACTGCCTGCCCGCCCACCGGGGCGAAGAGGTCAGCGCCGAGGTCCTCGACGGCCCGCGCTCCATCATTTTCGATCAGGCCGAGAACCGTCTGCACATGCAGAAGGCGATCATGGAATGGATTTTCACCGCCGAATAGGGCGAGACGAGGGTTGACCATGAGGGATATCAAGAAGGTCGTGCTGGCCTATTCCGGCGGGCTGGACACGTCGGTGATCCTGGCCTGGCTGAAGAACACCTACCACTGCGAGGTGGTCACGCTCACGGCGGACCTGGGCCAGGGCGAGGAGCTGGACGGCATCGAGGCCAAGGCCCTGCGCACGGGCGCCACCAAGGCCTACGTGGAGGACCTCCAGGAGGAGTTCGCCCGCGACTTCATCTTCCCGATGATGCGCGCGGCGGCGGTGTACGAGGGGCGCTACCTGCTGGGCACCTCCATCGCGCGCCCGCTCATCGCCAAGCGGCTGGTGGACATCGCCCACGCCGAGAACTGCCAAGCCATCGCCCACGGCGCCACGGGCAAGGGCAACGACCAGGTGCGCTTCGAGCTGGCCGCCGCCGCCCTGGACCCCAAGCTGGTGACCATCGCCCCGTGGCGCGAGTGGGACCTGACCTCGCGCTCGGACTGCCTGGCCTACGCGGCGGCCAACGGCATCGACATGCCCATGTCCCACGCCAAGCCCTACAGCTGTGACCGCAACCTGATGCATTGCAGCTTCGAGGGCGGCGAGCTGGAAGACCCGTGGAACGCCCCGGGCGAGTTGTCCTACACCATGAGCGTGCCCGTGGAGCAGGCCCCGGACAAGGCCGAGGAGCTGACCATCGACTTCGAGCAGGGCAACCCCGTGGCCGTGAACGGCCAGGCCCTGAGCCCGGCGGCGCTGATGCACCGCCTGAACGAGCTGGGCGGGCGCCACGGCGTGGGCCGGGTGGACATGGTGGAGAACCGCTTCGTGGGCATGAAGGCGCGCGGGGTGTACGAGACCCCGGGCGGGACCATCCTGTTCACCGCGCGGCGCGACCTGGAAGGCATCACCATGGACCGCGAGGCCATGCACCTGCGCGATTCGCTGGCCGTGCGCTACTCCGAGATGGTCTACAACGGCTTCTGGTTCGCCCCCGAGCGCGAGGCGCTCCAGGCCCTGGTGGACCAGACCCAGCAGCGCGTCACGGGCACGGTGCGCGTGAAGCTCTACAAGGGCAACGTGCTGCCCACGGGCCGCAAGTCGCCGTATTCGCTCTACAGCCACGACCTGGCGACCTTCGAGACCGACCAGGTCTACAACCAGGCCGACGCCGCCGGGTTCATCACCCTGCAGGGCCTGCGCCTGCGCGGCTTCGCCACCAGGAGCAAATAGCCATGGCCGACGGCAAGCTGTGGGGCGGGCGGTTCGCCGAGGGCACCGCCGCCAGCGTGGAAGCCTACACCGAGTCGCAGAGCTTCGACCGTGCGCTGGCCGAGGTGGACGTGCGCGGCTCGCAGGCCCACGCGCGGATGCTGGCCCGCCAGGGCGTGCTCACCGCCGACGAGGCCGAGGCCATCGTGGCCGGGCTGGAGCAGGTGCTGGGCGAGATCGCGCGCGGGGAATTCGTCTGGCGCCGCGAGCGCGAAGACGTGCACATGAACGTCGAGGCGCGGCTGACGGAGCTCATCGGCCCGCTGGGCGGCAAGCTGCACACCGGGCGCAGCCGCAACGACCAGGTGGCCCTGGACTTCCGCCTGCACGTCCGCGCGCGCCTGGCACACTGGCGCGCTCTGGCGGCGCGGCTGGTGGCCGTGCTGGCCGAGCGGGCCCAGGAGCACCGCGAGACGCTTCTGCCCGGCTGCACGCACTTCCAGCCCGCGCAGCCCGTGTCCCTGGCGCAGCATCTGCTGGCCTACGCCCAGATGTTCATGCGCGACCACGCCCGCGCCGGGGACTGCCTGGGCCGGGCCGACGTGTGCCCCCTGGGCGCGGCGGCCCTGGCGGGCACGACCTACCCCCTGGACCCCCGGGCCGTGGCCGACGAGCTGGGCATGGCCGGGGTGTTCGCCAACAGCATGGACGCCGTGAGCGACCGCGATTTCGTCATCGAGGCGGTGTTCACGGCCTCGCTGTGCATGGCGCACCTGTCGCGGCTGTGCGAGGAGCTGATCATCTGGGCCAACCCGCGCTTCGGGTTCGTGACCCTGCCCGACGCCTACAGCACGGGCTCGTCCATCATGCCCCAGAAGAAAAACCCCGACGTGTGCGAGCTCATGCGCGGCAAGACCGGGCGGGTCTACGGCGCGCTGACGGCGCTGCTGACCCTGGTCAAGGGCCTGCCCCTGACCTACAACCGCGACATGCAGGAGGACAAGGAGCCGTTCTTCGACGCCGACCGCACGGTGAGCGCCTCTCTGGCCATCATGGCCGACATGCTGGCGGCCATGCGCTTCAACCCCGGGCCCATGCGCGAGGCGCTGTCCCAGGGCTTCCTGAACGCCACGGAGCTGGCGGACTACCTCGTGGGCAAGGGCCTGCCCTTCCGCGAGGCGCACCACGTCACGGGCGCCTGCGTGGGCTACGCCGAGGCCAAGGGTCTCCGCCTGGAGGACATGAGCCTCGCGGAGTTGCAGGGCTTCTCGCCGCTCATCGGCCAGGACGCCTTCGAGGCCCTGCGCTACGAGACGGCGGTGGCCCGGCGCCAGGCCAGCGGCGGCATCGGCCCCGGGCCCGTGGCCCGGCAGATCGACGACGTGCGCGCCTGGCTTGCGCAGGCGGGGGCGGAGTAAGGCGGGGCTTTTTCCCCCACGATGGACCAGGACGGCCCGGAGCGCTTGCCCCGGGCCGTTTTTTGGGCTACGGTCCGGCCATCCCCTGCACAGAAGCGCCCCGGTGGCGCGCCCGGCCCTGGCCGGAGCGCGGGCTCGGTCGCATCCCGAAAGCGGCGGATGCCGGCTCTTTCCCCGGCGCCCGGCTGGACTGCGCGTCCAGGCGCGCCGCGCCCCGCTGGTTGCGAAAGCGTTTCGCAATCCTCAACGCCTTGCGAAAAACCAGGAGGCCATCGTGAAGAAAGCCCTGCTCATCCTCTGCGCCCTTGCCCTGGGGCTGCCCCTGGCGGGCCCGGCCCGGGCCGACATGTCGGCGGTCTACGGCGCGCTCCGCCTGGGGCCGTCCCTGAGCGCCCTGAGTTCCATCACCGCCCATTCCCAGATCGGCGGCGACGTGAGCAACCAGTACGACAGCCGCAAGACCGACACGGTCTTCGCCGGGGCCGTGGCCCTGGGCTACCGGCTGGACATGCCCGTGCGCGCGGAGATCGAATACACCCATCGCTCCCGGATGGACTTCGACAAGAAGCCGACGAACAACAACCTCCACGACGTGGACCTCAAGGCCCGGGCCAGCACGCTGCTGCTCAACGGCTACTTCGACTTCTACAACGACAGCCAGTTCACGCCCTATGTGCTGGGCGGGATGGGCATGGCCTTCCACCGCACCACCAACGATGTGCGCAGCAGGGGCATCGCCCAGGACTACGAGGGTGATACCAAGGACTATTCGCGCTTCGCCTGGGCCCTGGGCGCGGGCTGCGGGTTCCACGCCTCCCAACGCCTGACCCTCGACGTGCTGTACCGCTACGTGGACCTGGGCAAGGCCAAATGGTCCAACACCCGCGTGGACGGGCTGGACCGGGGCAGCCTCAAGGGCGACCTCGCCAGCCACGAGATATTCTTCGGGCTGCGCTACGACCTGTTCTAGGGCGCGCAGGCGCGCGCCACGCCAAAAAGGGCGGCTCCCCGCATGGGGGGCCGCCCTTTCGCGCCGCGGAAATATATGGCTAGCGGGGGCGGTAGGTGATGCGCCCGCGGGTCAGGTCGTAGGGCGAGAGCTCCACGGTGACCTTGTCACCGGGCAGCACGCGGATGCGGAACTTGCGCATCTTGCCCGAGATGTGGGCCAGAACCTCGTGGCCGTTTTCCAGCATCACGCGGAACGTGGCGTTGGGCAGGGCTTCCTCGACGGTGCCCTGTACTTCAATGGCGTCTTCCTTCGGCATGGGGCCTCCAATTGCGGTGTGCGAAACACCCGCTCCGGACGGTGAGGGCCGGACGCGGGTGCATGTCTTTATAACTTGAACGCATGGTCCGTCAAGTCCGGAAGGGATTTGGCGCGCGCCGCAGCGTCCCGGGCCTGGCTGCGCTATGCGCCTGCGGCCCGGGGCGCTACTGCGTGTTGTATCGGCGCTGCATGAGGGCGGCGGGCGCTCCGCCGCCCCCGCCCGGCTACTTGCCGAAGGGGCACTTGGGGAAGGTGCAGTTCCTGCATTGCAGGCAGAAGCCGCCCTCGCCCAGGCGGGCCAGATCGCCGCGCGTCAGGCGCTTGCCCGCCAAAAGGCGCGGCAGCAGCAGGTCGAAGCCCGTGGTCTTGAAGAACAGCGCGCAGGCCGGGACGCCCAGCACCTGCGCCTGGCCGATGTGCCCCACCAGGGTCATGGTGCCGGGCAGCACCGGCATGCCGTAGAGGGCGTCCTCCAGCCCGCAGTCCTCCAGGGCCGGGCGGGTCACATCGTCGGGGTCCACGCTCATGCCCGCCGTGGTCACGATGAGGTCCGCGCCCAGGGCCAGCAGTTCGCGCACGTGCCCGGCGATGGCCTCGCGGTCGTCGGGGGCGATGCGGCTGGCGATGACCTCGCTGCCCAGGGCCTCGATCTTGTTGGTCACGATGGGCACGAACTTGTCCTCGATGAGCCCCTTGAAGACCTCGGTGCCCGTGACCAGCACGCCCGCGCGCGCCTTGCGCAGCGGCAAGACGGACAAAAGCGGCCCCGGGCCCAGGGCGGCCAGGGCGCGGCTGTAGCTCTCGCGCGAGATGTACAGCGGGATGGCCCGGGTGCCCGCCAGCTCCTTGCCCTCTTCCACGAGCATCCCGGCTTTGCGCGTGGCGCACATCACGTCCGGGGCCATGTTGAAGCGGGTCAGGGTGTCCAGGTCGATGTCCAGCAGGCCGGTGAACTCGGCGCGGAAGTTGACCTTGCCCTCCTTGGCGGGCAGCGAATAGGCCACGCCCGGCCCGGCCATGCGCTTGGCGAAGGCCTCCACGGCCTCGTTTTCGTGGACCCATTCGTCCCCGGGGTGCTCGCCTTCGACGTAGACGCGAAAGCGCCCCATCTGTTGCAGGCGGCACACGTCGCCCGCCGAAAGCTCCTGCCCGGCGTGGAAGGCGGCGTCCTTGGTCTGGCCGGGGATGATCTGGGTCATGTCGTGCAGGGCGCGGCCCCCCACGGCCTGCTCCACGGGCACGGCGGCCAGCGCGGGCCCGGCGGCGCGCGCCGGGGCGGGCGCGTCCTCGGGGCGGCCCTGGGCCGCGTAGGGCGACTCGCCCTGGCAGGCGCGGCAGATGGCGCCGTCCGCCCCCGGGAAGGCCTCGCGGCACACGGGGCAGACCAGGATGGCGCTCATGTGCCCGTGGCCCAGGTACTTGGGCGCCACGGTCACCGGGGCCACGGAGCAGATGTCCGGCCCGGCGGCCTCGATTTCGGCGAAGAGGCGCTCGGTGTCCTGCTCGCGCTTGGGCTTGAGCTTCATGAACCAGTTCCTGATTTCCGGCCAGGCGTCGAGTTTGGCCGGGTCCACCGCCACGCGCCAGCCCTGGCCGGTGTGCTTGTCGTAGAGCGACACGGCGTAGCGGCCCAGGTTCTCGACCTTCATCCAGTTGTTGCCGGTGGAGCACAGGGTCAGCAGCTGTACGGCGTCGGGCAGGCATTTGCCGCTTTCCACCAGCGCCTCGAACAGCGTGCCCTCGGGCAGGCGGCGCTTGGCCTCCTCGACCATGTAGCCGCCGATGAGCAGGCCCGGGGCCGGGTAGCCGTGGAACTTGCGGGCGATTTCCTTGAATTCCTCGAAAGTATATTGGCCGACGTTCATGGGCCCTCCGTGCGGGTGTTGGCGGTGTGGTGAGCCGGAAAATTGACGGATGATGCCCCAAAATGGAGCAGGAGGGAAGGGCAATATGGACTGCGTGCAGTTTGGCACAATGGCGTGGGGCCAGGGCGCAGGAGCGCTGTGGGCCGCCGGGCGAATCGGGCTTGACGAAACCCCCCCGACCTGTGACTTTCGCTGGAGTAGTCCCCCGCAAACCGCTGCGTCGCGCCGTGCGCACGAGGTATCGCCATGCCCGAGAAAAAGAATTCCCGCCCCCGCCTCGAACGCTTCCAGAACGTGGACACCCTGGCCCGGGACATCGAGCGGCACATCGTCTCCAGCCTGGGCAACGACCCCGTGGCCAAGAACAAATACCGCTATTTCCAGGGCCTGGCCTACAGCGTGCGCGACCGGCTCATCGCCCTGTGGATCGAGACCCAGCGCTCCTACTACGACGCCATGGTCAAGCGCGTGTACTACCTGTCCATGGAATTTCTGCCCGGGCGGTTCTTGATGAACTACCTGGTCAACATGCAGATGGACGAGGCCACGCGCCCGGTGGTGGAGGGGCTGGGCTTCTCGCTGGAGGAGCTGGAGGAGGAGGAGTGGGATGCGGGCCTGGGCAACGGCGGCCTGGGGCGGCTGGCCTCGTGCTACATGGACTCCATGGCCACCCTGCGCATCCCGGCCTACGGCTACGGCATCATGTACGACTACGGCATCTTCCACCAGACCATCGTCGGCGGCTGGCAGGAGGAGCACTGCGACAACTGGCGCCGCCACGGCAGCCCGTGGGAGATCGTGCGCCGCGAGAACCTGTTCGACGTGCATTTCTATGGCCGCACCGAAACCTACGAGGACGCGCGCGGCCTGGCGCGCCGCCGCTGGGTGGACACCCAGAAGGTCCGGGCCATGCCCTGCGATATCCTCATCCCCGGCTACGGCGGCGAACACGTGAGCAACATGCGCCTGTGGTCCGCCCAGTCCAGCGAGGACTTCGACCTCACGGACTTCAACCGCGGCGACTACATGGGCGCCATGGAGAGCAAGGTCGTCAGCGAGAACATCACCAAGGTTCTCTACCCCAACGACAAGGTGGAGCAGGGCCGCGAGCTGCGCCTCAAGCAGCAGTATTTCATGGTCGCCGCCACTTTCCAGGACATCATGCGCCGCCACATGAAGCTGCATGGCTCCATGGCCAGCTTCCCGGACTACGTGGCCGTACAGCTCAACGACACCCACCCGGCCATCGCCATCCCCGAGCTGATGCGCCTGCTGCTCGACGAGCACGCCCTGGGCTGGGAGGAGGCCTGGGACATCTGCACCCGCACTTTTGCCTACACCAACCATACCGTGCTGCCCGAGGCCCTGGAAACCTGGCCGGTGGAGCTGCTGGGCCGCCTGCTGCCCCGGCACATGGAGATCATCTTCGAGATCAACCGCCGCTTCCTGGACGAGGTGGCCGCACACTACCCCGGCGACGGCGAACGCCTGGCGCGCATGTCGCTCATCGGCGAGGGCCACACGCGCACCGTGCGCATGGCCAACCTGGCCATCGTCGGCAGCCACACGGTCAACGGCGTGGCCGCGCTGCACTCGGAAATCCTCAAGAGCGGCCTGTTCAACGACTTCCACAGCCACTGGCCGGACAAGCTGACCAACGTGACCAACGGCGTCACGCCCCGGCGCTGGATACTCCAGGCCAACCCGCCTCTGTCGGCGCTGATCACCGACGCCATCGGCCCGGGCTGGGTCACGGACCTGGAGCGGCTGCGCGAGCTGGTGCCCCTGGCCGAGGACGCCGCGTTCCGCGAGCGCTGGGCGCGGGCCAAGCTGGACAACAAGAAGCGCTTCGCGCGCTACGTGCTGCGCAAGGTCAACATGGGCGTGAACCCCAAGACCATGTTCGACGTGCAGGTCAAGCGGATGCACGAGTACAAGCGTCAGCTGCTCAACGTCATGCACGTCGTGGCGCAGTACAACCGCATCCGCGAGGACCCCGGGGCGCATTACACCCCGCGCACGGTGTTCTTCGGCGGCAAGGCCGCCCCCGGCTACCAGCAGGCCAAGCTCATCATCCGGCTCATCAACGCCGTGGCCGACACCGTGAACTCCGACCCGGCCATGCAGGGGCTGTTGCGCGTGGCGTTCTTGCCCAACTACTGCATTTCCCAGGCCGAGAAGATCATCCCCGCCGCCGACCTCTCGGAGCAGATCTCCACGGCGGGCATGGAGGCCTCGGGCACGGGCAACATGAAGTTCGCCATGAACGGCGCCCTGACCATCGGCACCCTGGACGGCGCCAACGTGGAGATCATGGAGGAGGTCGGCGCGCAGAACATCTTCATCTTCGGGCTGTCGGCCCACGAGGTGGAGACCATGCGCCGGGGCGGCTACAACCCCCGCGAATACTACGACCGCGACCCCGAGCTGCGCCGCGTGCTGGACATGATCGGCACCGGGGCCTTTCTGCCCGGCAACCCGCACCTGTTCCGCCCGCTGGTGGACTCGCTTTTGGAGCACGGCGACTGGTACATGCTGCTGGCGGATTTCCGCGACTATGTGGACACCCAGCGCCGGGTGGACCGGCTCTTCGACGACCCCGAGGCCTGGACGCGCAAGTCCATCCTCAACGCGGCCAACATGGGCAAGTTCTCCAGCGACCGCTCGGTGCGCGAGTACGCCGAGCGCATCTGGAACTCGCCGCCCCTGGGCCGCTAGGTGTAAAGTTGCAAGACGCTGTCCACCTTCCGCCCCAACCGGGAGATGGGGGCCTGTCCTGTAACGCAGCGTGATTCCTGTCGCCCGGGGCTCCGCGCCCTGGGCCCGCCCGCGCCCGCTGCCGCCGGACTCCCGGGGCCCGGGCGGGCGCTTTTTCCGTTGCGGTCCCGGGGCGGGGCTGGTAATCGATTGGGCTTTCCCGCGCCGCGTGCGCGCCCATTGCCCGACAAGGATCCTGCCCATGCTCGACGCCCTTCTCCGGGCCATCGACAAGACCACCCAGGCCGCAGGCGGCGCGGCGAAGCTGCTCTCGCTGCTGCTGGTGCTGGTGGTCGCCGCCGACGTGGCCCTGCGCTACTTCTTCAGCTACAGCAACACCGCCCTGCGCGAGCTGGAATGGCACGCCTTTGCCGCCCTGTTCCTGCTGGGCGGGGCCTACACCCTGCTGCACGACGACCACGTGCGCGTGGACGTGTTCTACCAGCGTTTTTCCCGGCGCACCCGGGCGCTGATCAACGTGCTGGGCTGCCTGGTCTTCCTGTTCCCGGGCTGCTGGCTGGTCATCGAGACCTCCATACCCTTCGTGAAGTTCAGCCTGGCCATGCACGAGATCTCGCCGGACCCCGGCGGCCTGCCCGCGCGCTGGGTGCTCAAGGCGCTGATCCCCCTGGGCTTCGGGCTGCTGGCCTTGCAGGGCGTGGCGTTCTTGATGCGCAACCTGTTCGTGCTCACGGGGCGCACCGCGCCCCGGAAGGGGCGCTAGCATGGACCACGCGCTGGCCGGATGGCTCTTCGTCACCGCCACGGGGCTCTTGCTGCTGGGCTTTCCCGTGGCCTTCACGCTGCTGGGCACGTCCCTGATCTTCGGGGTGGCCGGGTTCGGGCTGGATTTCTTCAACCTGCTGCCCCTGCGCATCTGGGGCGTGATGAGCAACTTCACGCTCACTGCCGTGCCGCTGTTCATCTTCATGGGCATGGCCATGGAGCGCTCGGGCATCGCCACGCGGCTCATCGAGTCCATGGGCCTGCTCTTCGGGCGCGTGCGCGGGGGCATGGCCGTGTCGGTGGTCCTGGTGGGCGCGCTGCTTGGGGCCTCCACGGGCATCGTCGGCGCCACGGTGGTGACCATGGGCCTTCTGGCCCTGCCCGCCATGCTGCGCTGCGGCTACGCCCACCCCCTGGCCACAGGCACCATCGCCGCCTCGGGCACCCTGGGGCAGATCATCCCGCCGTCCATCGTGCTCATTTTGCTGGGCGACATCATCGGCGTGCCCGTGGGCGACCTGTTCGTCGGCGCGCTGGTGCCGGGGTTCATGATGGTCGGGCTGTACATCGTCTACATCCTGGCCTACGCGCGGCTGCACCCCGAGCGCGCGCCGTTGGTTTCGGGGCTCTCCGGCGGGGCGGACGCCTGCGCCGCGCCCCAGGCCGGGCCCGGGGCCGCGCAGCTCCTGGCGGCCTTCGGCCCGCCGCTGCTGCTCATCGTGGCCGTGCTGGGCACCATCTTCGCCGGGGTGGCCTCGCCCACCGAGGCCGCCGGGGTGGGCGCCGTGGGCGCCCTGGGGCTGGCGGCGGCCCACGGCCGCCTGACCCGCCGGATGCTGGCCGAGGTCATGGAGTCCACCACGCGGCTGACGAGCATGATCTTCATCATCCTGGTGGGCGCCACGGCCTTCGGGCTGGTGTTCCGCGGCCTGGGCGGCGACCACCTGGTGCGCGACTTCATCGCCGCGCTGCCCTTCGACAAGTGGGGCGTGCTGGCGGTGATCATGGCGCTCATCTTTGTCATGGGCTTTTTCCTGGATTTCATCGAGATCACCTTCATCCAGGTGCCGGTGGTGGCGCCGCTGCTCGTGGAGGCGGGGTTCGACCCCGTGTGGCTGGCGCTCATTTTCGCCGTGAACCTGCAAACCTCGTTTCTGACCCCGCCCTTCGGGTTCTCACTGTTCTACCTCAAGGGCGTGTGCCCGCCGGGGGTGTCCACGGGGGCCATCTACAAGGGCATCATCCCCTTCGTGCTCATCCAGCTCCTGGTGCTTGTGCTGTGCGTGGCCTTTCCGCAGCTGCTGCTGTGGCTGCCCGCCGCCATGCGCTGACCCCGGCCCGGCGCCGGGGCACCCGCGCCCAACGCGAAAGGCCGCCGCTCCCCGGGGAGCGGCGGCCCTTCGGTTTTCGGCCCGGCGCGGGGCTAGACCATCCGCGCGAAGTATTCCTTGTCCGTGACCGCCGTCCAGCTCAGCCACTCGGCCATGAAGGCCTTGTAGTCGTCGTGGATCTTGCGGGCCATGGGGTCCTTTTCGGCCTCCTCTTCGAGCACCTCGGCGGACAGGGTGCGGAAGGTGGCCAGCACCTCGTCGGGGAAGGAGACGATCTCCACCTTGCCCTCGGCGCGGATTTCGGCCAGGGCGCGGGCGCTCTGGATGTCGAACTCGGCGAGCATGACGCTGGTCATCTTGGCGGCGGCGGCGTCGAGCACGGCCTTGAGGTCCGCAGGCAGGGCCTCGTAGGCGGCCTTGTTGAAGACCACCTCGGTGAAGCCCGTGGGCTCCTGCCAGGCGGGGGTGTAGTAGTACTTGGCCACGCGGTTCAGGCCCATGCGCAGGTCGAGCACGGGGCCGACCCAGTCGGTGGCGTCGATGACGCCGCGCTCCAGCGAGGTGTAGACCTCGCCGCCGGGCAGAAGGACCACCGAGGCCCCGGCCTTGGAGTAGACCTTGCCCGCCAGCCCCGGGAAGCGCAGCTTCAGGCCCTTGAGGGCCTCCAGGGAATCGACCTTCTTGTTGAACCAGCCGCCCATCTGGAAGGACGTGGAGCCCAGGGGCCGGGGCACGAGGTTGAAGCGCGCGTACAGCTCCTCCCACAGGGCCAGGCCGTTGCCCGCGTGGAACCAGGCGTTGTACCCGGCGGTGTTCATGCCGAAGGGCACCGAGGTGAACCACTGGGTGCCGGGGTGGTTGCCCGCCCAGTAGTAGGACGCGCTGTGGTAGCACTGGACCATGCCCTGGGACACGGCGTCGAAGGCGCCCATGGGCGGCACCAGCTCGCCCCCCGCGTAGACCTCGATGGTCAGCTCGCCGTCGGACAGCTCGTCCACCAGCTTGGCGAAGCGCTCGGCGCCGGTTTGCAGGATGGGCATCCCGGCGGGCCAGGAGGTGACCATCTTCCAGGAAAAGGACGGCTTGGCCAGGACGGCGGGGGCCGCCACGGCCCCGGCGGCCACGCCAGCGGCCAGGCCGATGCCGGATTTCTTCAGGAACTCGCGACGTTTCATGGGAAATCTACCTCGGATGCAAGGGGTTGGAATAATCTATCGGCAGGGCATAGCGCATTTCGCGGCCCAGGGAAAGGGCGCATGCGGGGCCCGGGGCGCAGGGTGGCGGGTGCGGGGCGGGGTGTGGGCGCGGGGTGGCAGGGGGCGAGGGTTCGGGCTTGGGCCCGGGTGCGGCGGGGGACGGCGCGCAGCGGGCAGGGCCGCGTGGCGGGAAGCCGGGGCGCGAACGCGGCGCTGCGCGCGGCTCAGGAGCGCCGGGCGCGGCGGTCCGGGCCTGCGCAAGGCCCCGGCTGCGGCGCATCCGCATCAGGCCCCATGCGCCGCGCACCAGCGGCAAGGCCGGACGCTTCAGCCAGGCCGGGTTTCGCCAACGGGCCTGCGCCGCCTCGCCTCCCTGCGCGGACGCAAGAGCCAGCGAGTTGCCCCGCTGGCTCCACGAATGCGTTTGTTTCGGGAATCACGCTGCGTCACAAGGCGCGCCACCACTCTCCCGACCGGGGCGGGGCGTGCGCGACGCCTTGCAGCGCCCCGGCTAGTTGCGCGCGGCCAGGAACATGTCCGCCCACTGCACCGCCGAGGCGTAGGCGGCCTTGACCGTTTCCAGGTCGAAGCCCAGGCGGGCGCATTGGGCGCGCAGGCCGTCCCAGTCGCCGTCCTCCAGGGCCTCCATGAGCAGGAACAGGCCTTCGTGGTCGTTGCCCGGGGTGCGGCGCAGTGAGCCCTGGAGCTTGGCGTCCAGGGGCAGCAGCCCGGCCACCTCGGCCATGGGCATGCCCAGGATGGCGTCCAGCAGGGAGAATAGCCCGAGCAGGAACATGGTCCCGGGGTTGAAGTCCCAGTAGTCGTACTCGGTGGTGATGATCTCCAGGAAGCGCCCGCGCTGCATGGACAGGGTGGCCAGCTCCTGGGGCGCCTCGCCCTGCCCGGCCATATCGGCCAGCAGCACGGCTCGCAGCCAGCCCTTGAGCTTGTCCCAGCCCAGCAGGCGCACGGCGTGGTCCACGGACTCCACCTTGTGCAGCAGGCCGAAGGCCGGGCTGTTGAGCAGGGTCAGCAGCCGGAAGCTCACGGCCACATCGCCCTTGACGGCGGCGGCCATGGCGTCCAGGTCGGGGTCGTCGGCTTCCATGAGCCGCAGCATCTTGAGCCGCGAGACCTCGCTGGAGGTCAGCTTGCGCCCGGGCAGCAGCTCGGCTTCCTTGATGAACGGGCCCTGGAACAGGGTGTGGCCGTGGTCGCGGGCGGCCTGGAACTGCTCGATGTTGCGCACGCCCCGGGCCAGGGTCTGGGCCTTCTTGGCGGCCAGCCGCGCCATGGCCGGGGGCAGGGCGCCGGGGCCCTGCTCCATGATGAGCACGTCGGCCAGCCGCGCGGCCCCCAGGGCCGGGGAGCCGGGGGCCACGTCCAGGGCCACGAGGTAGCCCTCGGCGCGCAGGGCCTCCAGGGCCGCCAGCAGCTCGGGCGAGGGCTTGCCCTCCAGGTGCAGGCGCAGGCAGCCGCCCTGGGGCGGCAGGGCCCGGGGCAGCCCGGCCAGCACCCCTGCGGCGTCGAAGGCGACCATGACCTTCTTGCCGCGGTCCAGGGCCTCGCGCAGGCCGAAATAGGTGCTCGACCCCAGGCTGGTGGCGGCCTCCTGCCCGGGGAAGAGGTGGAAGATGCCCTGGCGCACCTCCCCGCCCAGCAGCTCGTAGCCCCAGACCCGGCGCTTGGCGTCGAGCACGGGCTGGCGGGCGAAGAACACGGGGTTGGCCCCTGCGGAACCGATGGCGTCGTGCATGGATTCTCCTGTCATTGTCGGGACGATAGCCCGAATGGCGAGAATCCGTCAATGCTCAAGGGCGATGCTGTGCTGCCTTGCTATCCTTTGGCCCCGGCGCGCATCATGGCCGCGACCACGAGGTGGTGGAACGGGCGGATCAGGGTGAAGTACACGGGGCCGGTCCAATGCAGGTGGCGGACCGAGGTGAAGACATGGAACCGGTTGCGCCCGGGGCCCAGGGCTTCGGCAACCACGCCGACCCAGGCCTCCAGGTGTCTGTCCCTGGGGGCCTGGGCCACCCAGTAGGCGTCCTCCCGCGCGGCGCGGACAACGAAGAACGACACATGCCCTCCGGGCGTGAAAGGCAGTTCCCGGGGCGCCAACGCCGGGCCCGCTCCGCCGTGGCGCTCCAGGCCGAGGGCCGTAGCCAGCAGCCGCCGGACCCGGTAGAGGACCCTCAGCCAGGGCGGGGCATAGCCGAGCATTCCGGCCAGGAATTCCCGCAGGCTCCTGTCGCTGTCCACATGCTTCGTGTCGGTGTGGTCCATGCCCTGGAAGTAGATGTCCAGTTCCCTGTGGCTGTGGATGCCGTCCATGGGGTTCGCTCCTGGCTTGCGGTGGCGCCGTACCTGCCGGGCGTCCGCGATGGTGTGGGAAGGCCCCCCCCTGCGCGGGGGCGGGCCTGGCCTGTCCCGTGCATTGTCCTACAGCATGCTCACCGGGTCCAGGTCCAGGCTGGTGCGGATCTTGGGGTGGGTGGCGAGGTGGCGGCGGGTTTCGGCGTACAAGGTGCGCACGGCGGGCCAGTCCTGGGCCTTGAGCAGGCACTGGTAGCGCTTGCGGCCCCGCAACAGGCCCAGGGGCGAGGGCGCGGGGCCGAGCACGCGCACGCCGCTGCGCAGGCCCAGGCCCGGCAGGGTCCGCGCCAGCTCCATCACCGCCGCATGGCCGGGGGCGTAGTCCGCCGGGAAGTTCATGCGCAAGAGCGCCAGCTTGGTGAAGGGCGGGTAGCCGTACTTGCGGCGCAGCTCCAGCTCCTGGGCGAAGAAGCCCTCGTAGTCGCTGGCGCGCACATGGCTCCAGCAGTAGTGCTCGGGGCTGCGGGTCTGGATGAGCACGCGGCCCGGCTTGTCGCCGCGCCCGGCGCGCCCGGCCACCTGGACCATGAGCTGGAACATGCGCTCGGCGGCGCGGTAGTCGGGCACGTTGAGCCCCAGGTCGCCTTCCACCACGGCCACCAGCGTGACCCCCGGGAAGTGGTGGCCCTTGGAGAGCATCTGCGTGCCCACCAGCACCTGGGCCCGGCCCGCCGCGAAGTCGGCCAGGATTTCCTCCATGCGCCCGGGGCGGCGGGTGCTGTCGCGGTCCAGCCGCAGCACGCCCGCGCCGGGCACCAGATGTTCCAGGGCCTCGGCCAGGTTCTCGGTGCCCTCGCCCATGGGCAGCCAGTTGGAGCTGCCGCAGGCGCAGACCTTGGGGAAGGGCTCGGCGCCGCCGCAGTAGTGGCAGACCAGCCGTTCGCGGGCCTTGTGGTAGGTCAGGCCCACGTCGCACTGGGCGCAGCGCGCGGTCTTGCCGCAGTCCAGGCAGTACATCACCGGCGCGTAGCCCCGGCGGTTGAGCAGGATCACGGCCTGGTCGCCGTCGGCCACGGCGTCGCGCAGGGCCCGGGCCGTCACCGCCGCGAAGGGCCCCTCGGCGGGCGGGCGGGTCCGCAGGTCCACCAGGTCCACGGGCGGCAGGGCGCGCCCGCCCACGCGCGTTCCCAGCACCACCTTGCCCACGGCGCCCTGGGCCGCGGCGTGGAAGGTCTTCACGTCGGGCGTGGCCGAGCCGAGCACCAGCAGCCCCCCGGCGCGCGAGGCCAGGAAGTGCGCCACCTCCTTGGCCTGATAGGGCAGGCGCTCCTCCTGCTTGAAGGACGCGTCGTGCTCCTCGTCGAGCACCACCAGCCCGGGGTCGCGCAGGGGCAGGAACAGGGCCGAGCGCGTGCCCACCACCACCAGCGGCCCGCGCGCCGCCGCCACCTCGGTGAAGGTCCGCTCGCGGCGCGCCGGGCTCTGGTAGCCGTGGTGCAGCAGCACCGTGCGCCCCGGGAAATGCGCCGTGGCCGCGCGGTGCAGGGCGCAGGCCAGGGCCACCTCCGGGGCCAGCAGCAGCACCGCCCGCCCGGCCTCCAGCGCGCGCTCGGCCAGGCGCAGGTAGAGCAGGGTCTTGCCGCTGCCCGTGACGCCGTAGACCAGCCGGGTCTGCCCGCCGGGCTGGCCCAGGGCCAGGGTCAGCTCGTCCAGGGCGCTGTGCTGCTCGGGGGTCAGCTCGGGCGCGCCGCCGCCCGGGGCCTCGTCCGGCTCCAGGGCGCAGGCCTCGGGCTCGTGGAATTCCGGGGCCGGGCCGATGCGCACCAGGCCCATGGCCACCAGGCGGTTCAGGGCCTGGGCCGCGCCTGGGCCCAGGGCCTCGCCCAGCCGGGGCCGGGGCACGGGCCCGGCCTCCCAGAGGTATTCGAGGATGTCCATCTGCCGCTTGGCCGCCGGGCGCACGGGCCAGGGCGGGTCCTGGGCCACGGTGCAGTATTCCTGCTCCTTTTCATGGCGCCGCTCGGCGCATACGCGCATCCGGCCCTGGGCCCACAGTGCGGCCAGGGCCGCCAGGGCTTCGGGCTCGCGGGCGGCCAGGGCCGCCAGGGCCCCGGCCCCCAGGCGCGCGGGAAAGCGCGGGTCGAAGACCCGGAAGCTCACGCGCAGGGCGCGCAGCCCGTGGGGCAGCAGGTTGTCCAGCACGCGGCCCACGGGCTCCATCTGCCGCGCGGCGAGGTTGGCGGCCAGGGCCATGTAGTCCGGCCCCAGCAGCGGTTCGGCCTCCACGGGCCAGAGCAGGTCGCGCAGGCGCACGCCCTCGGGCACGTCGGCGGGCGGGGTGTCCTGGCGGCGCACCAGGGCGCCCAGGCGCGTGGACGCGCCCACGGGCACCAGCACGCGCAGCCCCGCCGCCCAGGTGTCCGGCGGCAGGTGCGGCGGCTCCGCGTAGGTGTAGACGGCAAAGGGCGCGCCCAGCAGGGCCACCTGCCAGTAGCCGCGCGCGGGCTCGCCGGGGGTCGGGGTCGTCGGTCGGGTCATGGTTTCCGGGGCGTGTCGCCTGGGCCGTGTTGCTGGGGAGACGCCTGGGGCATCCTCGCCCCGGGGCCGGGGCGCGTCAAGGCCCGGGGCGGGGCGCGCCATGCGCCGGGCGGGCCCGGCACGGCAAGGCCCCCGGGGGCGGGGCGTCCGCGCCGGGGGCCTGGATGCGCCGGGCCCGGGGGGCCGGGCCGGGGCCGCCTACTTGCAGGACAGCAGTTCCTGGAGGTTGCGCACCAGATCGTCGCGCAATTCCTCGTCCTGCAAGGCGAAATAGATGTTGGCCGTCAGGTATTCGGCCCAGTCGCCCGCGTCGAAGCGCCGCCCGCGCATGCGCACGGCCAGCAGGCGCCCTTCCTTGGCCATGATCTCCAGGGCGTCGGTGAGCTGGATTTCGCCGCCCACCCCGGGCTTCAGGCCGCGCAGGTGGTCGAAGACCTCGGGCATGAGCACGTAGCGGCCGACCACGGCCATGCGCGAGGGCGCGTCGGCCACGGCGGGCTTCTCGACCATCTGGCGCACGCGGAAGATGCCCGGGGCGTACTCCTCGCCCTGGATGATGCCGTAGCGGTCCACCTTGTTGAGCGGCACCTCGACCACGCCGACCACCGAAAGACCCTCGGCCTTGGCCACGTCCACCAGCTGCTTGATGCCCGGCTCCATGCCGAACATCAGGTCATCGCCGACCATGACCGCGAAGGGGTCGTCGTTGATGACGCCCTGGGCGCAGAGCACGGCGTGGCCCAGGCCGAGCTGCTTCTTCTGGCGCACGGAGATGATGCTGGCCATCTCGGCCACGGCGCGGATCTCCTCCAGCAGCTCGGTCTTGCCCTTGCGCTCCAGCAGCTCTTCGAGCACCCAGTTGTGGTCGAAGTGGTCCTCGATGATGGTCTTGGTCTGGTTGTTGATGAAGACCACCTCGGTCAGGCCGGTGTTGATGGCCTCTTCGACCACGTACTGCACCACGGGCTTCTTGTAGATGGGCAGCAGCTCCTTGGGGACGTTCTTGGTGGCCGGCAGGGAGCGCGTGCCCCAGCCCGCGACGGGAATCACGACTTTGCGGATGTTCATGGTCGGTCTCCTTGGTTCTGCGTGCGTGGTGCCTTGGGGGCCAGGATACCGCAAGTGCCCGTTAATTCAAGACCCGGCGGACCACTTCGGCCAGGGCGTCGGCCAGGGCGCGCACCTGGACGGTGTCCTGGCCCTCGACCATGACCCGGGCCTTGGCCTCGGTGCCGGAGTAGCGCAGCAGCACGCGCCCGCGCCCGGCCAGCTCGGCCTCGGCCTGGGCTACGGCGTCCATGAGCTCGGGCAGCTCCTCGAAGGCGCGCTTGCCCGCCACGGGCACGTTGACCAGCACCTGGGGGTAGGGCGTGAGCAGGCCCGCCAGTTCCGACAGGGGCCGCTGGCGCGCGATCATGATGCGCAGCAGTTGCAGCGCGGCCAGGATGCCGTCGCCGGTGGTGGAGTAGTTGGAGAAGATCAGGTGCCCGGACTGCTCGCCGCCCAGCACCGCGCCCTCGCGGCGCATGGCCTCGGCCACGTAGCGGTCGCCCACGGGCGTGCGCAGCAGCCTGCCGCCGTGCTCGCGCATGAAGACCTCCAGGGCCATGTTGCTCATCACCGTGGCCACGAGCAGGTTGCCGCACAGGGCCCCGCGCTCCATCTTGTCCAGGGCGCACAGGGCCATGATCTGGTCGCCGTCGAGCACGGTGCCCTTCTCGTCCACCACGATGAGCCGGTCGCCGTCGCCGTCCAGGGCCAGGCCGATGTCCGCGCCCTCGGCCACCACGCGCGCGGCGACCTTGTCGGGGTGCAGCGAGCCGCAGCCCTCGTTGATGTTGGTGCCGTCGGGCGAGACGCCCATGGCCACCACCTCGGCCCCCAGCTCGCCCAGGACCATGGGCGCCACGCGGTAGGTGGCGCCGTGGGCGCAGTCGAGCACGATCTTCACGCCGTCCAGGGTCCGGTCCGCCGGGAAGGTGTGCTTGAGGGTCACCACGTAGCGGCCCATGCTGTCCACCACGCGGGCGGTCTTGCCCACGCGGTCCTGGGGCGGGTAGTCCCAGTCGGCGCAGGGGTCCAGCACCAGGTCGGCGATCTCGTCCTCCACGGCGTCGGGCAGCTTGTAGCCCTGGCTGTCGAAGAACTTGATGCCGTTGTCGTAGTAGGGGTTGTGCGAGGCGGAGATGACCACGCCCAGGTCGCAGCGCATGCTGCGCGTGAGAAACGAGATGGCCGGGGTGGGCATGGGGCCCACGAGCATCACGTCCATGCCCGCGGCGCACAGCCCCGAGGTCAGGGCCGTCTCGAAGATGTAGCCGGAGATGCGCGTGTCCTTGCCGATGAGCACCTTGTGGCGTTTCTTGCCGTTGCGGAAATACTGCCCGGCGGCCAGGCCCAGGCGCAGGACCGTCTCGGGCAGCATGGGGAACTCGTTGACCCTGCCGCGCAACCCGTCGGTGCCGAAGAAGCGTTTGACCATTGTTCCTCTCGATACGCAAATATGCCGCGCCATTGGCGGGAAGATCGTGAAAAGCGAGGCGCGATGCTACTTCTTTTTGACCCTGACTTCCAGTGTTTCGGGGGCCACCTTTTCCAGGGTGCAGCCGTCGGGCAGCTTGATGCGCACGGGCATCTGGTGCGTGCCTGGCTCCAGGCCCGAGGGCGGCAAAACGTAGGCCATGCACTGCTCGGCGAGGTCCTGCGCGCGCGCCAGCGGCAGCGGCACCAGGGCGCGCACCTGCACGGTGGACGGTGACGCGTCCACGCCTTCCAGGGTTTCGGGCAGCACCCGCACGGGCAGCTTGAGCCAGATGCTCTTGCGCTTGACGGCGAATTCCACCGCCACGCGCACCGCCGAGGGCTCGGCGGACAGGCCCCGGGGCAGGTCCAGCTCGGCGCGCACCACGTGCTCGCCCTGGCCGGTGGCGTTCACGGCCACCTCGCGGGTGGCCAGCTCCTCGAGCTTGGACACCGCGGCCATGGGCCCGCGCACGCGCACCTCCGCGGGCAGCGCGGTGGCCGCCACCAGCTCGTAGTCCTTGCCGGGGGCGCCGGTCCAGACCGGACGCACGGGCAGCTCGCGTTCCATGAGCCGGTCCGCCGTCAGGGTCACGCCCGGGGGGTCGATGGCCACCACTTCCAGGGCCATGGACAGCGGGACGTTCTCGGCCTCGAAGGGAATCGTCGTCTCGCCGGGCTCCAGGCCGGACAGGTCCAGGGAATAGGCCGGGCGCCGTTCTTCGAGGCGGCGCACCAGGGCCCGGGGCCCGCGCACGCGCACGGCGATCTTGTCGGCCATGCCGCCCAGCACGAGCATGTCGGGCCGGGCGCCCACGACCTCCACGGGCATCTCCACCACGGTCTGGACCTTCTCGCGGCCCGTGACGATGTACCAGCAGGCCAGGGCCAGGGCCAGGGCCATCAGCCGGTATTGCCAGTTGCGCAGCATGGCCTACTTCTCCCAGGCCCGTTTGAGGACGCGGCGCAGGCGCACCTCGTCCAGGGCGGCGGTGAGCCGCCCGCCGATGGCTATGGACACCTCGCCGCGCTCCTCGGAGACGACCACGGCCACGGCGTCGGTTTCCTCGGTGATGCCAATGGCCGCGCGGTGGCGCGTGCCGAAGGTCGATTTCTGGCGCACGCCCGAGGCCAGGGGCAGGATGCAGCCCGCCGCCAGCACCCGCCCGGCGCGCAGCAGCACGGCCCCGTCGTGCAGGGGCGTGTCGGTCTGGAAGATGGTCAGCAGCAGGTCGCGCGACAGGCGGGCGTCCAGGGTCACCCCGCGCTCGGTGAGGTCGCCCAGGGGTACGTTCTTCTCGATGACCACCAGGGCGCCGATGTGCCGCCGGGCCATGTCGAGCATGGCGGTGACGAGCTGGTCGAAGACCTCGTCGGCCACGCTGGGCCGCTTGCGCCACAGCCGCCCCGCCCCCACCTGCGACAGGGCGTTGCGGATGTCGCCCTGGAACAGGATGATGACCACCAGGAAGATGGAGCCCAGGAAGTTGGCCAAAAGCCAGTTGAGGGTCAGCAGGCCGAAGACCTCGGAGAGGTAGTAGACCACGGCCACCAGCAACAGCCCCCAGAGCACCGACAGCGCCCGGGTGCCCCGGATGAGCAGGATCAGCCGGTAGAAGATGAAGGCCACCAGCGCGATGTCCACGATCTCGCGCCAGGAGATGCGCAGCCAGCCGAGGTCGATCACGGGAGGAGCCCTCCGGGCCGGGGCGCTGGCCCCTGGCGGTTTCGCAGCGCCTCGGCCACGGTGAGGGTCTGCACCGTGCGGGCCACGTCGTGGACGCGGTGGATGCGCACCCCGCGCGAGGCCAGCACGGCCACGGCGGCCTGGGTGGGCCAGGCGCGCTCCCCCAGGGGCAGGCCGAGCAGGTGCTGGAACATGGACTTGTTGGACAGCCCCACGTACAGCGGCAGGCCCAGCACGCCGAAGGCCTCGATATTGCGCAGGATCTCCAGGTTGTGCTCCAGGGTCTTGCCGAAGCCGATGCCGGGGTCGATGACGATGTTGTCTTCGGGCAGGCCTGCGGCGGTCAGGGCGCGCAGGCGTTCCTCGAAGAAGGCGATGATGTCGTGGACCACGTTGGCGTAGCGCGGGTCCTGCTGCATGGCGTCCGGGCGGCCCAGGCTGTGCATGAGCACGTAGCCGGGCTTGTACTGCCCGAGCACGTCCAGCAGGGCGGGGTCGAAGCGGCAGGCCGAGATGTCGTTGACCACGGCGGCCCCGGCCTCCAGGCAGGCGGCGGCCACCTCGGCCTTGAAGGTGTCCACCGAGACCACGGCGGCGGGCCCGGCGGCGAGGTCCTGGGTCCGGGCGATGTGTGCGGCCAGCTCGCGCACCACGGGCAGCACCCGGGCCAGCTCCTGGCTGGCGGGCACGGCCTGGGCCCCCGGGCGGGTGGATTCGCCGCCCACGTCGAGCACTGCGGCGCCCTCGTCCAGCAGGCGCCTGCCGTGGGCAGCCGCCGAGGTCGGGTCGTCATGGGCCCCGCCGTCGAAGAACGAATCCGGCGTGACGTTGACGATGCCGACCACGAAAAAGGGGGCCGGGCCAAGGACCCGTCCCCCGATCACGTTCCAGAAGATGCGCTCCTGCATGGCCTAGTTTCCGCTCTTGTCCTTCTCCCCGGCGCGGGGCGCGGGGGCGTCGTCGGGCTCCAGGCGGAACTCGCCTCCGTCCTGCTGGGCGGCGGCCACGTCCAGCTCGCCGTCCATGACCTTGCGGAACAGGCTCTTGGGCCTGTCCTGGGGCGGCGGGGGCGTGGCGCCCGCCATGGGCGAGGCGTATTCGCCGGCCATGCGCTCCTGGCCCGCGTCCGCGTCCGGAGCCGAGGCCGAAGCCCCGCCCCCCGGTGCGGCGGGGGCCGCCGGGGCCGCCGGGGCCGCGCCGCCGGGCGCCGCCGGGGCCGCGCCCGATCCGCCCGATCCGCCGCCCGACCCGTCGGGGCCGGGCTGGCCCAGGGCCGGGCCGTCCTGGGCGCCGGGGCCAGCGAGCTTGGGCAGGGCTTGGCCCTGCATGATCAGGTCGATGTCGGCGCCCGAGATGGTCTCGCGCTCCAGCAGGGCCTTGGCGATGGCGTGCAGCGAGTCCAGGTTGTCGCGGATCAGGGTCAGGGCCCGCTCGTTGGCCTCGTCCACCAGGCGGCGGATCTCGGAGTCGATGAGCCGGGCCGTGTCCTCGCTGTGGACCTTGTGGCGGATCATTTCGCGGCCCAGGAACACCGAGTCGTCCTTCTCGGCCAGGGCCAGGGGCCCGATGGCGTCGCTCATGCCCCACTGGGTGACCATCTTGCGGGCGATGCCCGTGGCGCGCTCGATGTCGTTGCTGGCGCCGGTGGTGCGCTGGCCGAAGATCAGCTCCTCGGCGGCGCGCCCGGCCAGAAGGCCCGAGAGCTGGCCTTCGAGGTATTCGCGGCTGTAGTTGTGGCGGTCGTCCACGGGCAGGTGCATGGTCACGCCCAGGGCCATGCCGCGCGGGATGATGGAGACCTTGTGTACCGGGTCGGCGTGGGGCAGCAGCTTGCCGATGAGGGCGTGGCCCGCCTCGTGGTAGGCCGTGGTGCGCTTCTCCTCCTCGGAGAGGATCACGCTGCGCCGCTCCTTGCCCATGAGCACCTTGTCCTTGGCGGTCTCGAAGTCGGCCATGAGCACCTGGTCGCGCCCGAGCTTGGCGGCTTGCAGCGCGGCCTCGTTGACGAGGTTTTCCAGGTCCGCCCCGGAGAAGCCGGGGGTGCCGCGGGCGATGACGTCGGTGTCCACGTCGGCGCCCAGGGGCGTGCGCTTGGTGTGCACGTCCAGGATGCGCTTGCGCCCGC
The DNA here is from genome assembly GCF_000519125.1 of Desulfocurvus vexinensis DSM 17965. Lineage (NCBI taxonomy): Bacteria > Pseudomonadati > Thermodesulfobacteriota > Desulfovibrionia > Desulfovibrionales > Desulfovibrionaceae > Desulfocurvus > Desulfocurvus vexinensis. The sequence goes on along the minus strand of NZ_JAEX01000007.1, from coordinate 82,872 downwards.
GCACGTCGGGGGTGGGCACCACCACCTGGCGGTCGAAGCGGCCCGGGCGCAACAGCGCCGGGTCGAGCACGTCGGGGCGGTTGGTGGCGGCGATGAGGATGACGCCCTCGTTGGACTCGAAGCCGTCCATTTCCACCAGCAGCTGGTTCAGGGTCTGTTCGCGCTCGTCGTGGCCGCCGCCCAGGCCTGCGCCGCGCTGGCGGCCCACGGCGTCGATTTCGTCGATGAAGATCAGGCAGGGCGCGTTCTTCTTGCCCTGGATGAACAGGTCACGCACGCGCGAGGCGCCCACGCCCACGAACATTTCCACGAAGTCCGAGCCGGAGATGGAGAAGAAGGGCACCCCGGCCTCGCCCGCCACGGCGCGCGCCAGCAGGGTCTTGCCCGTGCCGGGAGGGCCGACGAGCAGCACGCCCTTGGGGATGCGCCCGCCCAGGCGGGTGAACTTGCGCGGGTTGGACAAGAAGTCCACCACCTCGGTCAGCTCCTCCTTGGCCTCGTCCACCCCGGCCACGTCGTCGAAGGTGACCTTGGACTGGTCCTGGGTGATCATCTTGGCCCGCGAGCGCCCGAAGCTCATGGCCTTGCCCCCGCCGGACTGCATCTGGCGCATGAAGAAGATCCACACGCCGATGAGCAGCAACATGGGGAACCAGGAGACGAACACCGTGAGCCAGGGCGAATCCTCTACGGGCTTGGCCTTGACCTGGATGCCCTTGTCCACGAGCTTGCCCACCAGGGCGGGATCGTCGGGGGCGTAGGTGCTGAAGCGCTCGCCCGAGACGGTCTGGCCCAGGATGTCGCGGCCCTGGATGGTGACCTCGGTGATCTGGCTGTTCTCCACGTTCTGCAGGAACTCGGTGTAGCTCATGGTGAGCTGGGCACGCGGCGGCTGGTTGAACATGTTGAACAGGAAGACCATCACCAGCGAGATGGCCAACCAGAGGAAAAGATTCCGGGTGACGTTATTCAAGGCGTCTGCTCCTCGTTGTGCGCTCGTCGGGAGGGGGCGCGGGGCCCCGGTCGGGTGACTATAAGTCCCCGGGCGGGGGCAGGCAATGGCGGGCTGCGCATTTTGCGGCGGCTTCGCGCCAGCCGTGGCGGCCCAGAATTTCAACTACCACAGCGGCCTTGCCCTGTCCACGCAAAGGGTGGGGGCGGGTGCGGCGCGGGCGGGCGGCGGATGGGCGCGGGGTGGTTGGGGCTGGCGCGGCGCGGGGAAGGCAGGGTGAGGCTGGCGCGCGCGGGGAGGGCCGCCGCGCGCTGCATCGCCGCGCCCGGTGCCGGACCGTGCGCAGGCCGCCGCCCCTTGCCCAAGCCCGCCGCACCTGCTAGACAGGCGTTTCCCGGCGTGGAAGCGTTTCGTCACCGGTGTGGCGCCTGGTCTTCAAAACCAGTGTGCGGGCTTACCCCCGCAGGTAGGTTCGACTCCTATACGCTTCCGCCACCTTCTGAAATCATTGTGCACTTCCTGAATGAAACGGCCCTTCCCGCGCAGGCATGGCGGGGAGGGCTTCGTGTTTCCTGCGCCTCGGGGGCCGCTGGTGGCCCGCCCATGCCCCGCCGCCGGTTTGGCCCCCGGGCCCGCCAGGGTCCGGGCGCCCCGGCCCCGCCTTGCTGCGCCGCCCGGCCCCGGCGCGGCGAGATTCCCCTTGCAATGGCCGCCTGTTGCGGGTTTGATGGCCCAGCCCCGGGCCCGACGCCTGGGGCCGGAGGTGCCGCGTCCCATGGCCCGCTTGTCCCTGCGTGTGCATATCTTTTCGCTGCTGGCGGCCATCATGGCCGTGGCCCTGGCCGGTGGGGCCATGGTCCTGTGGTACGCCCACAAGGCCGACTCGCTGCTGTCGGACGTGCTGGACCGCGACTTCGTGGCCTACGAGACCGCCGGGCTGCTGGCCGAGGCCCTGCTGGAGCAGCGCGGCCTGGTCACCTACTATTTCCTGGACGCCGACCCCGAGTGGCTCGCCCAGCTGGAACGCAGCCGCGCCGGGTTCGAGGCCCTGCTGGCCCGGGCCCGGACCCTGGCCCCCGACGCCGAGGCCCAGACGCTGGTGGGCGAGATCGAGTCGCGCTACCTGCACTACGTCCAGGCCCGCGACCAGGTGCTGGACCTCTACCGTGCCGGGCGGCGCGAGGAGGGCACCGCGCTGCACCGCGAGGTGCGCGGCCAGTACGCCCAGGTCCACCTGCTGTGCCGGGAGCACCGCGCGCTGCACGAGGGCCGGATGCGCGAGGCGGCCCACGCCAGCCGCCAGCGCATGGCCGTGGTCCGGGGTGCGGCCCTGGGCTTCATGCCCGTGGCCCTGACCCTGGCGGGCGTGCTGGCCTACGTGCTGGTGTGCCACGTGCTGCGGCCCATCCACAACCTGGCCGAGGCCATGGACCTCACGGCGCGCGGCCAGGGCAACGAGATCACCGCCCTGGGCCGGCGCGTGCGGGCCCTGATCCAGGACGTGGGCACCACGCGGCACAAGCTGGAGGAAAGCCGCGAACACCTGGTGCAGAGCGAGCGGTGGGCGCTGACCGGCAAGCTGGCCGCCAGCGTGGCCCACAGCATCCGCAACCCGCTGACCTCGGTGAAGATCCGCCTGTTCTCCCTGGGCCGCAGCCTGCGCCTGAGCGAGGAGCAGCGCGAGGACTTCGAGGTCATCACCGAGGAGATCGGGCATATCGACGCCATCGCCAGGAATTTCCTGGACTTCTCCCGCCCGGCCAAGCTGCGCAAGCAGCAGGTCAGCCCCGTGGAGATCGTGCACAGCGCCCTGACCCTCATGCGCCACCGCCTGGAGTCCTACGGCGTGGAGGTGGATCTCAAGGCCCCGGCGGACCTGCGCCCGGTCATCGCCGACCCCGAGCAGATCAAGGAGGTGCTGGTGAACCTGCTGGTCAACGCCTGCGAGGCCATGCCCGGGGGCGGGCGCATCGCCATCTCCGTGGAGCCGGGCTACGTGGACCCCATGGGCAGCGTGGTGGTGGTGCGCGTGGCCGACACGGGCCCGGGCATCCCCGCCGCCCTGCGCGACAAGGTCTTCCAGCCCTTTTTCAGCTCCAAGGAGGAGGGTACCGGCCTGGGCCTGGCCATCGCCCGGCGCATCGTCGAGGAGCACGGCGGATGGATCACGGTCAAACCCGGCGAGGGCGGCGGGGCGCAGTTCTCCATCACCCTGCCCGGCAGGGAGGACGCCAAATGGCACAGATCCTGATCGTGGACGACGACGCCCAGCTGCGCGAGAGCTTCCGCCGCCTGCTGGCCCAGGAGGGCCACGACGTGCGCACGGCCAACTCCGCCGAGGCCGGGGTGCGCGCCGTGGGCGAGGCCGTGCCCGATCTGGTCATCATGGACGTGCGCCTGCCGGGCATGAACGGGCTGGAGGGCTTCCGGGCCATGCGCGCCCTGGAGCCCCGGCTCACGGCCATCATCATGACCGCCTACGGCACCACGGACACGGCCATCGAGGCCACCCGCCTGGGCGCCTTCGACTACGTGCTCAAGCCCTTCGACATCCCCGACATCCTGCACCTCATCGCCCAGGCCCTGGAGGCCGGACGCTTCCAGCGCCGGGCCGTGGCCGTGGACGCCGGGCCCGGCGACGAGGGCGGCGACGCCCTGGTGGGCCGCAGCGCGGCCATGCAGGGCCTGTACAAGGCCATCGGCCGCGTGGCGGGCACCGAGGCCACGGTACTGGTGCGCGGCGAGTCGGGCACCGGCAAGGAGCTGGTGGCCCGGCTGGTCTATCAGCACAGCCCGCGCAAGGACGGCCCCTTCGTGGTCATCAACTGCGTGGCCATCCCCGAAACGCTGCTGGAGAGCGAGCTGTTCGGCTACGAGAAGGGCGCCTTCACGGGCGCCACGGCCCGGCGCGTGGGCAAGATCGAGCAGGCCGACGGCGGCACGGTGTTCCTGGACGAGATCGGCGACATGCCCCTGCCCATCCAGGGCAAGCTGTTGCGCCTGCTGGAGGAGCGCAGCGTGGAGCGCCTGGGCGGCTCCGGGCCGCGCCCGGTGGACGTGCGCATCATCGCCGCCACCAACCGCGACCTGGAGGCCGCCGTGGCCGAGGGGCGCTTCCGCGAGGACCTCTACTACCGGCTGCGGGTGGTCACCCTGTGGCTGCCGCCGCTGCGCGAGCGCGAGGGCGACGTGGACCTGCTGGCCGACCATTTCCTGGCCCGCCAGGCCCGCGAGATGGAAGTACCCGCGCCGGGGTTCACCGACGCCGCCCGCCGGGCCCTGGCCGGGCACTCCTGGCCGGGCAACGTGCGCGAGCTGGCCAACGCCGTGCACAAGGCGCTGATCTTCTCGCGCGGGGCGCCCCTGGGGGCCGACGAGGTCCTGGGCGCCATCCACGGCGACCGGCCCGGGGACGCCCCGCCGGGGGACGATTTCGACGAGGCCGTGGGCCGCTTCGTGCGCGCCCGGCTCACGCGCGGCGGCGAGCACGTGCTCGACGAGGTGGTGGACCATTTCGCCGCGCGGACCATCGAGGAGGCCCTGCGCCTGACGGGCGGCAACCGCACCCAGGCCGCGCGGCTGCTGGGCGTCTCGCGGCCCACGCTGCTGGCGCGCATGGACCGTTACGCCATCCGCGTCCAGGCCCTGGTGTCCGGACGAGGCGAGGGCCGGGGCTGAGGCCCGCCGCCTGTCTCGCCGGCTGTCGAAAACGTTCCTTCCGGGGCCGTGCAGGACGGCAGGCTGGTGCTCCGGAACAATGCAAGCCCTCGCGTGTCGGGACACACGCGAGGGCTTGGGTTTTTTGAGCAATGTGGCCGCGTGCCCGTCGGGGCGGTCTGCTAGGCGTCCCAGTCGGCAGGCAGGCGGTCCCATTGGACCTTGCCCAGTGATTTCTTGTGCTTGCGCAAGAGGACGTAGAGCGCGCCCGGGCCGCCGTCGCGCGGCTGGGCCGTGACGAAGGCCAGCACCACGCGGCGCAGGGGCTCGCGGGTCAGCCAGAGCTGGACCTCGTCGCGCAGGATGCCGCGTCCGTCGGGCGAGTTGCGCCCCCGCCCCGTGACCAGCACGAGCGTGCGCCGCCCCAGCAGATAGCTGCGGCGGATGAAGTCCACCGTGGAGTAGAGGGCCTGCTCGGTGTTCAGGCCGTGCAGGTCGTGGTGGGCTTCCACCGAGAAGGCCCCGGCGCGCAGCTTGTTGAATATCTTGGGGTCCAGCCCTGTGACGTGGCCGTGCTGGTACTCCTCGGTGAACTCCAGCTGGAAGTCGATTTCCCCGCGCACCAGGCGGCGCAGCTGCTCGCGGGCCAGGGCCTCGGGGTGGGCGGGCGCCGGGGGGGCGGGCGGCTCGACGGCCTTGGGCACATCGCGCCCGCCGGTGCCGTCCAGCCGGGCCACGTCGCCCATGGCGCCCAGGAACAGGGCCGCGTCCTCGGGGTCGGGGGGCTCGGGGAGCGCGGCAGGGGCGGCGGGGGGCTGCGTCTCGCGGCGGCGCAGGGGCTGCGTCGCGGGCCCGGGGTCCGCCGGGGCGGCGTCCCTGGCGTCGCGCGCGGCCTTGTGGCGCTCGTGCTCCTTGAGCAGGTCGCCGAAGGGGCGCTCGTCCAGGTCCCGCTGGTGCGGCTGGGGCTGCGGCGCGCGGGCCTTGCGGCCCATGGCGCCCATGGCGCGCAGGAAGATGTCGTCCTCGGCCTGCAAGGCGTCCGCAGGCCCGGGCGCGGCGGGAGCGCCGGACGCCTTGGGCGCCGGGGCGGCCTTGGCCGGGCGCGCCTTGGCCCCGGGGGCGTCCTTGCCCTTGGCGTCGGCGTCCTTGAGCTTCAGCCCGGCGCCGCGCAGGGCCTTGAAGGGATTGTTGGCAAAGTCGTCGGTCACGGCGGTCCTCCGGCCAGAACAGTGGCCACCCGCGCGGCGGCTGTCAAGGCGCCAGGGTGCTTCCGCCGCGCCCGGGCCCGTGGTATCCTGGCGCCGCGCGCCCTGGGCGCCGCGAATCTTTTTTCAGGCCGGGCGGGGATGGCGGGCCGCCGGTGCCCTGGCCCCGCCCGGGGGGCGCCGCGCTCACGGCGCCGCAGCATGGTGCCGTTTCGCGGCGCCCCGCTAAAGATTGTGGCCATTGCGCCGACAAGACGAGGAGAACGGGCGCGGGCTGCCTCCGCCGCCCCGCCGCCGCAGGAGCCGATCATGAAACGCATCCCGTCCGTCCTTGTGGCCCTGGCCCTGGTGGCCGCGCTGCTGCCGCTGCCCGGCGCGCGCGGCGCCGAGAAGAAGATCTGCGCCTTCGACCGGGCCTTCATCCCCTTTTCCTTCGTGCGCAACCAGCAGCCCACGGGCTTCGAGGTCGAGGTCCTGGAGGCGGCCCTGGCGGGCACGGGGCTGGGCATCGAGTTCAAGCCCATGCGCAGCTGGGAGCAGGGCCAGGCCGAGCTGGCCAGCGGCGTGGTGCACATCGCCCCGGGCGTCACGCGCTCGGAACTGCGCGACAAGCTCTTCATCTACCCCTCCGTGCCCACGGTGGAGCTGGGGCTCAAGTTCTTCGTCAACCGCGCCTCGCTGATCCGCAGTGTGGACCAGTTGCGCGGGCAGACCATCGCCACTCGCCGCGACTCGGTGACGCAGCTGCTGCTCCAGGAGTTCGGCGGGGTCAAGGTGCGCCTGTACGAGGACGACGAGAAGGCCCTGGCCGCAGTGCAGACCGGCGACGCCCAGGCCTACCTGGGCGCCGACAAGCTCGCCTGGGACATCATCGCCCGCCGGGACATGAAGAATATCGTTGTCGTGGGCCGGACGCTGCACAAGGAGCCGTTGTACTTCGCCCTCTACAAGGGCGAAACGGCCCTGCGCGACATGGTGGACCGGGGCCTGAAGCAGATCATGGCCAACGGCGAGTACGACCGCATCTACCGCAAATGGTTCGTGCCCGAACTGAGCACGCAGGACATGCAGGCCCTGGTGACCAAGGCCGTGGCCGAACTGCCCGTGGCCCACGCCCCGCGCACGGGCGCCCCCCGGGCGGCGGCGGTCTCCACGCGCTCGGGCGCGGTCTACACGGGCGCCTCGGTGGAGGGCCAGCGCGAGGGCATCGGGGTCTCGGCCCTGGAGGCGGCGGTGGCCAAGGCCGTGGGCGCGGGCGACCTGGAGCTGCGCGCCGCCGTGGTGGTGGACGCCAAGGGCCGCGCCGTGCCGCCCACGGCCCCGGAGCGCGACCTGCTCACGGGCTTCGACCGCGGGGTGCTGGTGGTGCTCGAGCCCAACCCCGGCGAGCACGAGGCCTGGATGGCCCCGGCCCTGCTGCCCTTCGCCCCGGGCATGCCCGGGCGCTCCGCCGAATAGTCCGCGCGCCCGGAGAACCTCTCCGCCCCGGGTGCGTCGCACGGCGCGAGGGGCGCGCCAGTCCGCCCGGAGAACCTGCCTCCCGGGGGGCTCCCCGGGCCGTGTTTTTTGTGTTATTCCCCCGCCATGACGACCATCCTTGCCGCCGATATCGGCGCCACCAACGCGCGTTTCGCCGCCTTCGAGCATGGCCCGGGCGGGCTGGCCATGGGCCCTGCCGTCTGGCTGGACTCCGCCGGGGCCGGGTCCTTCGCGGGGTTGCTGGAGGCCCTGCGCGGGGCCGGGGCGCCCGTGGACCCCGGGCGGGCCGACGTGGTGGCCCTGGCCGTGCCCGGCCCGGTGCGCGGCGGCGTGGCCTGCGATCCGCCCAACCTGTCCTGGGGCATCGACGTGTCCGACCCCGGGGCCCTGGGCCTGGGGCGCGTGGTGCTGCTCAACGATTTCGAGGCCCAGGCCTGGGCCTGCCTGACGGGCGTCATGGCCGACGCCCTGCCCGTGCTGGACGGCGCCCTGGGCGCGCAGGGGCCCCTGGCCGTGCTCGGCCCGGGCACGGGCATGGGCCAGGCAGCCCTGTTGCCCGACGGCAGGGGCGGGCATGTGGTCCTGGCCTCCGAGGGCGGGCACGCGCTGTTCCCCTTCCAGGGCCAGGAGGAGTTCGCCTTCCAGCGCTTCCTGCTGGCGCGCACGGGGCGGACCCAGGTCGTCGGCGACATGGTCGTTTCCGGGTCGGGGCTGGCCGCCGTGCATGCCTTTTTGAGCGGCGAGGACCTCGCCCCGGCCCGGGTGGGGGCCGGGCTGGCCGGGCACCCGCGTACCTTGCGCTGGGCGGCGCGCTTCCTGGGCCGGGCCTGCCGCAACCATGTGCTCCAGACGGCGGCCCGGGGCGGGCTGGTGGTCTGCGGCGGGGTGGCGGCGCACAACCCCGCCCTGGCGACCGATCCGGCCTTCGCCGCCGAGTTCCTGGCCAGCGACACCCACGCGGAGTTGCTGGCCGCCGTGCCCGTGCGCCTGAACGCCAGGCAGGACAGCGGGCTGTGGGGCGCGGCCCTGTTCGGGGCCCGAGCTCTCGGCCTGTGAAAATATTCCCGCTGCATGGCCCGGCAAAAGCCCTTCGCGCGCAAGGCGTTTCGGGGGCAAGCCCGCGCCGTTGCATTGGCGCGGGCGGCCTTTTCATGAGAAGGAGTTGACTTTTTCCTGCGGGAACAATAACAATTCTTTAAGTTAATAAGGCGGAGCCGCGTCCGCTGCAACGCTGCTATCATGCCGGGGGTAGCCTTGAAACACATTATCTTGTACGCCGCATGCGCGGCGCTGGTGCTTTCGGTGTTTTCGGCCCGCGCGCAGGCCACCGGCCTGCCGGATCTTTTGCCTGAAATGCTGACCACCCACGAGCGGGCCCAGGCCGCCGTGGAGGCGCAGGACGCCGCCGCCTTCCGCCACCGTCAGGCCGAGTCGGGCTGGTATCCCAAGCTCGACCTCACCGGCGACTTCAGCAAGGAAAACTTCGACACCAACAAGCAGGCCGCCCAGAACAACTACCGCAACATCCAGAAGCTGCGCGGCACCCAGCTGCTCTACGACTTCGGCAGGACCGACAGCATCATCGGCCAGATGGGCGCCACCGCCGAGCAGGCCGAGCAGCAGAAGGTGCTCACCCGCCAGGCCCTGATCCTCGAAGGCGTCACCGCCTACGTGAACCTGCTCAAGTACACCCGCACCCTGGCCTTCGCCATGCAGTCGGTGGAGAGCTTCAAGAAGCAGTCGGGTATCGAGGAAGTGCTGGTGGAGAAGGGCGCGGGCCTGTCCTCCGACGTGCTCCAGGCCAAGTACAAGCTCTCCGGCGCCCTGGGCACCCAGGTGGCCGTGGAAGGGCAGTTGGCCAACGCCAAGAGTCGCTTCCTGGCTGTCTACGGCTTCGAGGTCTCCGACGCCGACGTGCTGGGCTTCGACGCCCCGCTGGTGCCCTACGACAAGATTCCGGCCTCCCTGGACGACGCCGTGGCCGCGGCCCTGCAGGGCAACCCGGAGCTGCTCATCGTCCAGAAGTCCGTGCAGGTGGCCGAGGCCGCCCTGGAGGCCGCCAACGCCCAGTTCTACCCCTCCTTCAACGCCTTCTGGGAATACTGGCGCAAGGAGAACGACGCGGGCAACCGCGACACGGTGCAGCTCGAACAGCGCGTGGGCGTGGAATACACCTACAACCTGCTCAACGGCGGGGGAGACATGGAGGCCGTCAAGGCCGCCTTCCACGACCGCGAGGCCGGGCGGAACTCCCTCAAGGACATGGAGCGCACCATCGAGGAGCGCATCCGCACCGCCTGGCAGAACCTGCTCACCGCCCGGGCCCGGGCCGAGTGGTTCCGCAGCCAGGCGTCCATCCTCGAGGGCTTCCTGGAGCTGGCCCGCAAGGAGCGCACCCTGGGCAACCGCTCGCTGCTCGATGTGCTGGCCGCGGAAACCGATTTCTACACCGCCCAGATCCAGCTCGTGGGCGCCGAGTACGACCAGATGATCGAGGCCTTCAACCTGCTCTACGTCATGGGCCGGCTGGAACTGGAGCTGTTCCTCTAGCGGTCCGCCGGAGGCGTTCCCTCGCGTGAAGCCTTTCTCCATCTCGACCGGCAGGCCCCTGGCGGGCCTGCCGGTCTTCTTCCTCCGGGGGCGGCCCGCCGCGCATGAGCTGACGCGGCGCCTGCGCGCGCACCCCGGCCCGGTCGCGGAACTCTGCGTGGCCACGGCCTGTCTGAACCTGCTGGCCCTGGCCGACACGATCTACACCATGATCCTGCTGCGGCGCTACATCGCCCACGGCTTCGACGGCACCCTCGCGCTGCTGACCCTCGGGGTGCTGGTGGCCGTGGGCTTGCAGTGGCTGCTGGCCTCGGTGCGCCGGGTGCTGGCCCAGGGGCTGGGCCAGGAGCGCGACCAGGCCCTGGCGACGGGGGTGCTGGCGGCCCTGGCCGGGGCCGAGATGAGCGCCCTGCACGGCGTGCCCCGCGAGGAGGCCGCCCTGGCGGCCACGGACCTGGGCGAGGTCCAGGCCTCGTGCGACGCCCAGGCCGTGTGCGCCCTGCTGGATACGCCCTTCGCGCTGCTGTTCGCGGGCTGCATGGTCTTTTTGAGCCCGCTGCTGGCGGGCATCGTGCTGCTGGGCATCGCCGCCACGGCGCTGGCGGGCCGGGCCGGGCTGCGCGGCCTGGCCGGGCAGGGCCGGGCCCTGGGCGCCGCCCGGGGCGAGTCCCGCGCGACGCTGGCCCAGGCCTTCGCCTGCGCGGACACCGTGCGCGCCTTCCGGGGGCTGGAGCTGTGCCGCGCGGCCTTCACGGCGGCCCAGGAGCGGCTTGCCGGGCTGGTGCGCGCCGGGCAGCAGGCGCGCGGCGTCTCCCAGGCCGCAGGCATGGGCGTGGGGGTGCTGGTGCGCGTGGCGCTGTACGCCGTGGGCGCCAAGCTGGTGGTGGATGGCAGCCTGAGCGTGGCCGGACTCATCGGCGCGGCGATCATGGGCTCCTACGCCCTGTCCCGGGCGGCGGGCGGGGTGCATGTGGCCCAGCTCGTGGCCCAGGCCGCCCAGGCCATGGAGCGCCTGGAGGCTTTGGGCGCGCTGCCGCGCGAGGCGGGCGACGGACAGCGCCCCGAGGCCTTCGCGGGCGGCCTGGAGCTGCGCGGGGTGGCGTTCTCCTTTGGCGGGCCCGCCCTGTTTTCGGGGCTGGACCTGGCCCTGCCCCCGGGCGGGGTGCTGGTGGTGCGCGGGCCCAACGGCGCGGGCAAGACCACGCTCCTGCGCCTGCTGGCCGGGCTGCTGCGCCCCACGACGGGCGAGGTGCTGGCCGACGGGCGGCCCCTGGCCGGGCTCGACCCCGGCTGGTGGCGGGCCCAGATCGCCTGGCTGCCCCAGGAGCCGTTCTTCCTGCCCGGCACGGTGCGCCAGAACATCGAGCTGGCCTGCCCGGGCCTGGACCCCGCCGCCCTGCGCGAGGTGGTGCGCCGGGCGCGCCTGGAGCATTTCCTGGACACCAGCGAGCGGGGCGTGGAAACCCCGGTCGTCGCCGCCGGGCGCACGCTGCCCGTGGGCATCCGCAAGCGCCTGGCCCTGGCCAGGGCCCTGGCGGCGCCCGGCAGGCTGGTCCTGCTGGATGAGCCCACGGCGGGCATGGACGCCCGGGGCGCCCAGGCCGTGTACGAGGCCATGAACGCCATGGTCCGCCAGGGCCGGACCCTGGTCGTGGTCAGCGCCGACCCGGACATCGTCAAGGGCGCCACCCTGGTGCTGGACCTGGGCGCCTCCGGCGCCGTGGCCCGGGCCGCGCGGCCCGCCGCGCCCGGCGGGGAGGGCACGCCATGAGGGAGCTGCTGCGCAGGCTGCGGGCCGACCCCTTCGCCACGGCGCGGCTGGTGGCGGCCACGGTCCTGGTCAACCTGCTGGCCTTCGCCTCGCCGCTGTTCGTCATGCTCATCCTCGGGCAGTACGTGGAGTCGGGCTTCGACGGCACGCTGTACACCCTGTCGCTGGGCATGGGCATCGCCCTGCTGCTCCACGTGGGCTTCCAGCAACTGCGCACGCCCCTGGCCGCGCAGCTCTGCGCGGAGCCGGACCGCGCCCTGGGCCGGGCGGTGTTCGAGACCCTGGGCCGGGCCCGGGGCATGGCCCTGGCCCGGGTGCCCGAGGCCCGGCGCCGCGAGCTGGCGGGCATGGTCCACACCGTGCAGGACGCCTTCGCCCCGGCCACGGTCTGCGCCGTGCTCGACGCGCCCTTTGCGCTGCTGTTCATTTTTGTGGTCTTCGCCTTCAGTCTGCCGCTGGGGCTGCTGGGGCTGGGGCTGACCGCTGCGGCCCTGGCCGCCGGTCTGCTCGGCCAGGGCGCGGTGCGGGCCCTGGCGCGCGAGGCCGACGGCTCCGAGGCGCGCTGCCGGGCCCTGGCGGCCCAGGCCGTGGACGGGGCGGAGACCGTGCGCATGCTGCGCGGCGCAGCCTACCTGGGCGAACTGTGGAGCGCGGCCAGCGCCACGCTGCTCGGCCAGCGCCGGGCCCTGGCGGCCCTGCGCGCCCGGGGCGCCACGGCCCAGGCCATCCTGGGCACCCTGGCCCGGGTGCTGGTCTTCGCCGTGGGCGCCTACGAGTGCGTCCACGGGCGCCTGGGGTTCGCCCAGCTCATCGTGGCCAACCTTCTGGTGTCGCACGCCCTGCGCCAGACGGCCCAGCTGCTGGCGGCGGGCGACAGGCTGGGCCACGCCACCCAGGCCATGGCCGAGATCAGGGACTTCCTGCGCCTGCCCCTGGAGCCGGACCGGGGCACGGCCCTCAAGCGTTTTTCGGGCCGCCTGGAACTGCGCGACCTGGCCTTTGCCCACCCCGGCAGCACCGGGCCGCTGTTCGAGTCGCTGTCCCTGCGGCTGGGCCCGGGCAGCCTGACGGTGGTCCACGGCGACAACGGCACGGGCAAGACCACCCTGGCCCGGCTGCTGGCCGGGCTGCTGGAGCCCCTGCGCGGCGAGATCCTGGCCGACGGCATCACCCTGCGCCAGTTGGTGCCGCGCTGGTGGCGCGGGCAGCTGGCCTACCTGCCCCAGGAGCCCGACTTCCTGCGTGGCACGGTGCGCGAGAACGTGCTGTCCGGCGCCGGGGGCGACGAGGCCGCCGACGGCGAGGCCCGGCCTGCGCCGGATTTCGACGCCCTGGCCCGCCGGGCGGACCTGGAGCGCTGCCTGCGCGGCCTGCCCGGCGGGGCCGACGCGCCCCTGGACGAGGCCGGGCGCACGCTGCCCTTGGGCGTGCGCAGGCGCATCGCCCTGGCCCGGGCCCTGGCCACCGGCGGGCGGCTGGCGATCTTCGACGAACCCCTGGAGGGGCTGGACGAGAGCGGCGCCGCGGCGGTACTCTCGGCTCTGGAGGCCATGCGGACCGAGGGCGCCACCGTGGTCGTGCTGACCCACGACCCCGCCCCCTTTGCCCAGGCCAGCGTCTTCGTGGACCTGAACACCAAGCCCGTGCCCGCGATCCGGGCCGGCGCCCCGGCGCCGGCGGCTCCGGGCGGGGAGGACTATCATGGCTGAGCGCGCGGGCATGCCCCGGCCTCCCCTGGACGCCCCCGATCCTGTCGCCCCGCCTGCCCCCGCTGCCCCTGCGGGCCCCGAGGCCACGCGCACCGCGCGGGCGCTGCTGTGGCTTACCGTGGCCTTCATGGCCCTGTTCCTGCTGTGGGCCGCCGTGGGCAGGCTGGACATCGTGAGCACCGCCGCAGGCGAGGTCATCCCCAGCACCAAGGTCAAGAGCGTCCAGCACCTGGAGGGCGGCATCATCCGGGCCATCAACGTGCGCGAGGGCGATCAGGTCGCCGCCGGGCAGGCCCTGGTGGAGCTGGAGGAGACCTTCTCCGGCTCCAGCGTGGAGGAGCTTGGCGTGCGCATCACCGCCCTGGTGGCCGAGGTGGCCCGGCTGGACGCCCTGGCGCGCGGGCTGGACGCCCCGGAGTTCCCTGCGGAGCTGGCCCGCGACCACCCCGATCTGGTGGCCCGCAACCTCGAGCTGTTCAACACCAGCGCGTCGCGCCTGCAAAGCGAGCTGGCCGGGCTCAAGGAGAACGTCATCCAGCGCCGCCAGGACATCATCGAGGTCGAGGCCCGGCTGCGCAACAACCAGGAAGGCCTGCGCCTGGTGCGCGAGCAGATCAAGCTGAGCGACGAGCTGCTCAAGGAGCAGCTGACCACCCTGTACAAGCACCTGGCCTTCAAGCGCGAGGAGTCGCAGCTCGTGTCGGCCCTCGAGCAGGACCGCGCCGTGCTGCCGCGCGTGCAGTCGGCCCTGGCCGAGGCCCAGGCGAAGCTCAAGAACGTCGAGACGGGCTTCCGCGAGACGGCCCGCGAGGAACTGCTCAAAAAGCGCCAGGAGCTGGACGAATTCACCCAGCGCATGCGCAAGTTCGAGGACAGCCTCCAGCGCACGGTGGTCCGCTCGCCCGTGGACGGCGTGGTCAAGAAGCTCTATTTCGTCACCGTGGGCGGCGTGGTCCAGGCCGGGGAGACGCTGGTGGACGTGGTGCCCTCGTCGGACCGTCTGGTGGTGGAGGCCCACCTGCCCATCTCGGACATCGGCTACGTGCAGCCCGGGCAGCGGGCCATGGTCCGCCTGGCCTCCCACGACGCCTCGCGCTTCGGGCGCCTGGAAGGCACGGTGGTCCACGTCAGCCCCGACACCTTCGTGACCCCCGACGGCGGCACCTACTACTCCGTGCGCATCGAGACCCAGGGCGATTCCTTCCGCCATGGGGATTTCGAATACCGGCTCATCCCGGGCATGCTCGTGGTGGCGGCCATCCACACCGGGCGGCGCACGGTGCTCGAATACCTGCTCGACCCCTTCCTCGGCTCCCTGGGCGAGGCCCTGCAGGAGCGCTAGATGAAGGTACTGCTGACCCACCCCAATTTCCCCGGGCAGCTGCGCCATGTGGCCGCCGCCCTGGGCTCGCGCCCGGACAACGTGGTCGTCTTCGCCGCCAGCACCCCGCGCAACGACTGGCGCATCCCCGGGGTCAGCAAGCTGCGCTACGTGCCGCAGGCCGCCGACGGGCTGACGCCCCACCGGCTGGTCGGCCCGGTGCAGGAGGCCGTGCTCCAGGGCGAGGCCCTGCACCGCGCGGCCCACGGCCTCAAGTCGCGCGGCTTCAGGCCCGACGTGATCTACGGCAACTCCGGCTGGGGCAGCACGCTCTACCTGAAGGACGTGTGGCCCGACGTGCCACTGATGTGCTACTTCGAATGGTTCTACGACCCCCTGGGGGCCGACGCGCGCTTCGAAGAGCGCCCCGGGGCGGACGCCCGCTACGAGCCGCCCAAGCTCATGCGCACGCGCAACGCCGTGATCTTCAACGACCTGTGGGCCTGCGACCAGGGCCTGTCGCCCACGCGCTGGCAGTGGTCGCAGTTCCCCCAGGCCTTCCGGCCCAAGATCGAGGTGCTGCACGACGGGGTGGACACGGAGTTCTTCAGCCCCGCCCCCGGGGCCCCGCCCGGGCTGGACCTGCCCGGGGCGGACCTGACGGGCGTGGACGAGATCGTGACCTTCGCGGGCCGGGGCATGGAGCCCTACCGGGGCTTCCCGCAGTTCATGGAGGCGGCGGCCCTGGTGCTGGCCCGGCGGCCCCGGGCCCATGTGGTGGTGGCGGGGTCCGAGCGCGTGTGCTACGGCGCGCCCCGCGAGGACGGCAAGACCTGGAAGGAGCACATGCTGGAGGTGCTGGACCTGGACCGCGAGCGCCTGCACTTCGTGGGCTCGCTGCCCTACGGCCGCTACCGCGACCTGCTGCGGGCCTCCAGCGTGCATGTCTACCTCACGCGGCCCTTCGTGCTGTCGTGGTCGTTCATCGAGGCCATGGCCTGCGGCTGCGCCCTGGCGGCCTCGGACACCGAGCCCGTGCGCGAGGTCGTGGCCCACGGGCAGAGCGCGCTGCTGTGCGACTTCTTCCGGCCCGCGCAGTTCGCCGAGGCCATCTGCACCCTGCTGGACGACCGGGCCCTGGCCGCGCGCCTTGGCGCCGCCGCGCGCCAGACGGCCCTGGAGCGCTACGACCTGAAAACCCTGCTGCCCCGGCATCTGGAACTTTTGCGCCGCACGGCGCGCCTGCCCCGGAACCGCAGGGGCTGAGACCGGCCCGCCCGCCCGCAGCCCGGCCCGCGGCTGCGGCCCTGCAACGCCGCGAGGGCCCGGGGGCTTATGCCCCCGGGCCCTCGTGCGTTCCCGGCCCTGTGCCCCGCGCGGGCTAGAGGATCTGCTGCATGAACAGCCGGGTGCGCTCGTGGCGCGGGTTGGTGAAGAAGTGCTCGGGGGTGCCGGTTTCCACGATGCGCCCGTAGTCCATGAACACCACGCGGTCGGCCACCTCGCGGGCGAAGCCCATCTCGTGGGTCACCACCACCATGGTCATGCCCTCGCGGGCCAGGGTGACCATCACGTCGAGCACCTCGCCGATCATTTCGGGGTCCAGGGCGCTGGTGGGCTCGTCGAAGAGCATGATCTTGGGGCTCATGGCCAGGGCGCGGGCGATGGCCACGCGCTGCTGCTGGCCGCCGGAGAGCAGCTTGGGGTAGGTGCCCGCCTTGTCGGGGATGCCGACCTTGGTCAGCAGGGCCATGGCCGTCTTCTCGGCCTCGGCGCGCGGGATCTTCTTCAGGCGGATGGGGCCCATGGTCAGGTTCTGGAGCACGGTCTTGTGCGGAAAGAGGTTGAAGCTCTGGAAGACCATGCCCAGTTCCTGGCGGACCTTGTTGATGTCGGTCTGCGGCGCGCCCACGTCCACCCCGTCCACCACGATGCTCCCGGAGTTGATCTCCTCCAGGCGGTTGATGGAGCGCAAGAGCGTGGACTTGCCCGAGCCCGAGGGCCCGAGGATGACGACCTTCTCGCCGCGCGCGATGTCCAGGCTCACGTCGGCCAGGGCGTGGAACTGGCCGAAGTATTTGTGGACGTTCTTGATCCGGATGATGGGCTCAGTTGCGGTGGTCATAGTAGTTCAGCCTGTTTTCCATGGCGCTCACGCCCTTGGAGAGCAGCAGGGTGATGACGAGGTACACCAGGGCGACCATGGTGTAGGCCTCGAAATAGTTGAAGCTCACGCTGGCGTATTCCCGGCCCCGGCGCAGGATGTCGGCCACGGCGAGGATGGAGACCAGCGAGCTGTCCTTGAGCAGGGCGATGAATTCGTTGCCCACGGGGGGCAGGATGGTCCGCCAGGCCTGGGGCAGCACCACCAGGAACATGGTCTGGCGGCGGTCGAAGCCCAGGGACCGGGCGGCCTCGGTCTGGCCCTTGTCGATGGACTCGATGCCCGCGCGGAACACCTCGCCCATGTAGGCCCCGTAGCAGAAGCCCATGGCCGCCACGGCGGCCACCAGCGGCGGCATGTTCTTCAGGAAGTCGCAGGTGTGGGCCATGGCGTAGGCCGCGAAATACGGCCAGTGCTGGAACATCTCCATGGCCTCGTCCAGGCGCGGCAGGTCGCGGAACACGTGGCCCAGGGCGAAATAGATGTAGAAGAGCTGCACCAGCAGCGGGATGCCGCGGATGACCTCCACATAGGTCGAGGCCACGAGGTTGAAGGCCCGGTTGTGGGAGATGCGCCCCAGCCCGGTGATGAGCCCGAGCACCAGCGCCAGCATGATGGAGAACACCGTGACCTTGAAGGTCACGATGATGCCGTCGGGGAACAGGAATTTCAGGGAAGCGAAATAGGCCGGGTTGTCGGACAGCGACAGCAGGGCGATGGTGGCCACGGCGCCGATGATGGACACCCACCATGCGGAGAGCAGGCCCTTGTCCTTGGCGGACGGGATGGCCGCGCCGTCGGTGACATCAATCTTGGCCTGGGGTTTGTCAGCCATGTGCGTCTCGCAGGGTGCCGCGCCCCCGGCCCGGCAGGGCCGGGGGCGCGCATGTTGGGCGGGCGGCTAGTTGCTGCCGAACCACTTCTTGAAGATGGTGTCGTACTCGCCGCTGTCCTTCACGGCCTTGAGGGCCGCGTTGATGGTCGCCACGGTCTCGGCGTCGCCCTTCTGCACGGCGAAGCCCAGGTACTCGGGCGACTCGGGCACGATCATGAAGCCCAGGGCCAGGGACTTGGCGTACTCGGGGTTGGTCAGGGCGTAGTCGGCGGCGACGGCGTCGTCGCAGATCACGGCCTCGAGGCGCCCGGCGGCCAGGTCGGCGATGGCCAGGCCCACTTCGTCATAGGACTTGGCGCTGTCGCCCACGATGCGCTGGGCGGCGAAGAAGCCGGTGGTGCCGATCTGGGCGCCCACGGCCTTGCCCTTGAGGTCGTCCTCGGTCTTGATGGCCGAGCCGTCCTTGACCACCACGCCCTGCTTGACCTCGAAGTACGGGTCGGAGAAGTCCATGGCCTGCTTGCGCTCTTCGGTGATGGACACCGAGGAGGAGATGGCGTCGTACTTGCCGGCGGCCAGGCCCGCGAAGATGCCGTCCCAGGCGGTGTTCTGGATTTCGGCGGTGAAGCCGCCGGCCTTGGCCATGGCCTGGACCAGGTCGGGGGCGAAGCCCACGCACTGCTTGGCCTCGCTCATGAACTCCATGGGCGGCCAGGTGCAGTCGGCAGCGAAGGTGATGGTCTTGGCCTGGGCGCCGGTGGCCAGCACGGCCACGGCCATGAGGGCCAGGAAAATCCGTTTCAGCATGGTTGACTCCTCCAAGGTTGTGGGGCCGCGCAGGGTTGCGCGCCCGGTTGCGCAGGGCTGCCCGGCCCGCCGCGGCCAGCGCGGCGCCGGGGCCTTATTCCCGAATGAATTCAACTACTCCACCCGGGCCGTGATTGACAAGCCCCGGCGGAGGTTCTTCCGCCCGTGGCCCTGGTCGGGCCGGGGATGGATTATCTTTTCCTTCCCGGGCGGTTACGCCCGGGTGTCGGCTCCGTCGGCCACCCCGGCCATGAGCAGGCCTATTTTTTCCATGTCCCGGGCCTGGGCCACGTCCAGCACGGCCATGAACCGCCCGCGGAACATCACCGCCACGCGGTCGGCCAGTTGCAGGGCCTCGTTCAGGTCGCCGGTGACCAGCAGCACCCCGGCCTGCATGCGCGCGTTGAGCAGCCGGTGCCAGACCTCCTCGGTGGCGGCCACGTCCAGCCCCTGGCTGGGCTGCTCGGCCACGATGAGCCGGGGCTTGCGGAAGAACTCGCGCCCCAGCACCAGCTTTTGCAGGTTGCCGCCCGAGAGCTGGCGCGCGCGGACCTCGGGCCCGTGGGCCGCGACGTGGAAGCGGCGGATGATGGCCCGCGTGGCGCCCAGGGCGCTCTTCTTGTCCAGGAACAGCCCGGGCGCGAAGCCCTTGCGCGTGGTCAAAAGCACGTTGTCCACCAGGTCCAGCTCCGGGCAGGTGCCCATGCCGAGCCGGTCTTCGGGGATGTGCGCCACGGCGCCGTTCCACGGCGGATCGCGGAAGAAATCGGCCCACGGGCGGCCCTGTACGCGCACCTCGCCCGCAGCCGGGGCCGCCAGCCCGGTGACGGTGTCCACCAGGGCCTTCTGTCCGTTGCCCGCCACGCCGACCACGGCCACGATCTCGCCCCGGCGCAAGGTCAGGTCCAGCCCGTCCAGCCCGTTGCCCGCCAGGCCTTCCAGCTCCAGCACCGCCTCGCCCAGGGGCGCCTCGGAGCGCTCGATCTCCAGCAGCACCTCGCGCCCGACCATGCGCCGGGCCAGATCGTGCTTGGAGGTCACGGCGGCGCGGGCCACGGTGTCCACGATGCGCCCCTTGCGCAGGATGGCCACCGTGTCGGCCACTTCGAGCACTTCTTCGAGCTTGTGGCTGATGAAGACGATGGCCTTGCCCTGGCGGGTCATCTCGCGCAGGGCGGCGAAGAGCTGGGCCGTTTCCGTGGGCGTCAGCACGGCGGTGGGCTCGTCGAAGATGAGCACGCGGCTGTCGCGGTAGAGCAGCTTGAGAATTTCCACGCGCTGGCGCTCGCCCATGGACAGGTCGGCCACCCGCGCGCGCGGGTCGATGCCCAGCCCGTAGCGCGCGGCCAGCTCGCCCACGCGGCGCTCCATGTCGCGCGGGCGCACCAGCAGGCCCTTGTGCCGCCCGAGCAGCACGTTCTGGGCCACGGTCATGCGGCCCACGAGCATGAAATGCTGGTAGACCATGCCGATGCCTGCGGCGATGGCCTCGCGCGGGGAGCGCAGGCGCACCGGGGCGCCGTCGAGCAGGATGCGCCCGGCATCGGGTGCAAACACACCCGAGAGCATGCTCATGAGCGTGGACTTGCCCGCGCCGTTTTCGCCCAGCAGGGCCAGCACGCGGCCCGCGTGGATGTCCAGGGTGATGTCCTGGTTGGCCTGCACGGGCCCGAAGGATTTGCCGATGCCCTCCAGGCGGACCAGGGGCTGGGGCGCGGCGGGGGCGGAGGTGGATGCGGCGGGCTGGGTCATGGCGTCATCCCTCGGGCTCGATGTTCACGCCCAGGGCCGCCGGGGCCGCGCTGGAGCTGGCGCCGCGCCCGCGCAGGGCCGACAGGACCAGGGCCAGCACCGTCAGCGCGTAGGGCAGCATGAGCAGGAAGGAGGAGGGCACGTTGGTGCCCGAGGCCTGGAGCCGCAGCTGGAAGGCCATGACCCCGCCGAAGAGGTAGGCTCCGAACATGGCCCGCCCCGGGCGCCAGAAGGCGAAGATGACCAGGGCCACGGCGACCCAGCCGCGCCCGGCGGTCATGCCGTTGGTCCACAGGTGGGTGTAGGCCAGGGACAGGTAGGCCCCGCCCAGGCCGACCAGAAAGCCGCCCGTCAGCACGCCCGCCCAGCGCAGAGCCACGGGGTTCAGCCCCGCCGCGGCTGCGGCCCGGGGGTATTCCCCGGCGGCGGTCAGCCTCAGGCCCGGGCGGGTGCGGTGCCAGAAGAGCCAGAAGAGCGGGGGCAGGGCGAAGGACAGGTAGACCAGGGCGTCGTGGCGGAAGAACACGTCGCCCAGGACGGGGATGGCCGAGAGCACCGGCACGGCGAAGGGCTCGAAGCCCGGGGCGCTCTGGCCGATGAAGGGCGTGCCCAGGTAGTTGGCCAGGCCCACGCCGAAGATGGTCAGCGCCAGGCCCGAGACCGTCTGGTTGCCCAGAAAGTGCAGGCAGACCACCCCGTGCAGCCCGCCCACCAGGGCCGCCGCGCAGCCCGCCGCCAGCAGCCCCAGCCAGGGCGAGCCCGTGGCCTGGGCCGTGAGGAAGGCCGCCAGGGCGCCGACGATCATCATGCCTTCCACGCCGAGGTTGAGCACCCCGGCGCGCTCGGTGAACATCTCGCCCAGGGTGGCGAAGAGGATGGGCGTGCCGGACTGGATGGCCGCCGCCAGCAGGGGGATGATCAGCGCCAGTTCCATGTCAGCTTTCCTTGGCCGCCCGGGCCCGGGCGGGGCGCAGGCGGTAGCTGTTGAAGAACTGCCCGGCCAGCACGGTGAGCAGGATGAGTCCTTCCATGATGTCGCTGAAGGCCGCCGGAACGCCCAGCTCCAGCTGCACGTTCTTGCCGCCCACGCGCAGCGCGGCCAGGAAGAACGAGAACAGCGCGATGCGCGCCGGGGACAAACGCGCCAGCCAGGCGACCACGATGGCCGTGAAGCCGTAGCCGACCATCAGGCTGGGTTGCAGCCGCCCGGTGACCGCCGAGGCTTCCAGCAGCCCGGCCCATCCGGCCAGGGCGCCGCACAGGGCCATGACCAGCAGCACCAGGGTGTTGTAGGGCATGCGCGCGTAGCGCGCGGCGCGCAGACTCTCGCCGCTGGCCTTGAGCTCGAAGCCCAGGCGCGTGCGCGTGAGCAGCACCCACAGGCCCACGGCGCAGACCACGCACAGGGCCAGGCCCCAGTGCAGACGCGTGCCGGGGAAATGGCCGACCACGGCGGCGGGCACGAACTGGCTGGTCATGGGGAAGCCGAAGCTGGCCGGGTCCTTCCACGGGCCGTAGACCAGGTATTCCAGGACCAGGATGCCGATGTAGTTGAACATCAAGGTGGTGATGATTTCGTTGATGCCCAGGCGCAGCTTGAGCCACGCGGGCACGGCGGCCCAGGCCCCGCCCGCCGCGGCGGCGCACAGGAACATCAGCGGCAGCAGCAGGACCCCGGGCAGCCCCGGAAAGGTCAGCGCCGCCCAGGTGGCGCCCACGGCGCCCAGGGCGAACTGGCCTTCGGCCCCGATGTTCCAGACCTGCATGCGGAAGGTCACGGCCACGCCCAGGGAGCACAGGAAGATGGGCACGGTCTTGAGCAGGGTGCTTTCCACCGCGTGCCACGCGCCGAAGGCGCCGGACCAGAGCATGGCCAGCCCCTGGAGCGGGGCCTTGCCCTGGGCCGCGAGCAGCAGGCAGCTCACGCCCAGCGACACGGCCAGGGCGGCGGGAAAAATGAAAATGGAGCCCCAGCGCGGGGGCTCCATTCTCCTTGTGACGGCGAGCCCGAACATCGGCGCCTATTCGGTGGTGCCCACGACACCCTTGACGAACCAGGTCATGCCGAGCAGCGCCTCGTCGGCGGCCACCTGGCCGTCGGGCACCATCTCCTTGCCCGCCTGGTCGAACACCGGGCCGCTGAAGACCTTGTACTTGCCGTCGATGATCTCCTGCTTCTTGGCCAGGACCATGTCACGCACGTCCTGGGGCACCATCTCGCCGAAGGGCGCGAGGTCCACGGTGCCATCGGCCAGCCCGGGCCAGTAGGAGCCGTGCTTCCAGGTGCCGGCGAGGATCTGCTCCACGGCGTCCTTGTAGAAGGGGGCCCAGTTCCAGATAGGCGCGGTGAGGTGCGCCTTGGGGGCGAAGGCGGTCATGTCGGTGTGGTAGCCCACGGAGTAGACGCCGCGCTCCTGGGCGGCCTCCTGCGGGCCGGGGGAGTCCTGGTGCTGGGCGATGACGTCGCAGCCCACGTCGAGCAGGCTCTTGGCGGCTTCCTTCTCCTTGGCGGGGTCGTACCAGGTCTTGGTCCAGACCACGCGCACTTCGGCGGCGGGGTTCACGGCCTGGGCGCCCAGGGCGAAGGCGTTGATGCCGCGGATGACCTCGGGGATGGGGAAGGCGGCGGCGTAGCCCAGCTTGCCGGACTTGCTCATGGCCCCGGCGACCATGCCGGAGAGGTAGCGCGCCTCGTACATGCGGCCGAAATAGGCGCTCATGTTCGGGCCGGTCTTGTAGCCCGAGCAGTGCATGAAGGCGACGTTCGGGAAGTCCTTGGCGACCTTTTCCATGGAATCCATGTAGCCGTAGCTGGTGGCGAAGATGGCCTTGAAGCCCTTCTGGGCCATGTCGCGGATGATGGCTTCGGCGTCGGGGCCCTCGGGCACGGACTCCACGAAGGAGGTGGACACGCCGGGCATGTCCGCGATGACCTTGCGGGCCACGTCGTGGGAGTAGGACCAGCCCGCGTCGCCCGTGGGCGAAACGTAGATGAAGCCGATGCGGGCGTCCTCCCCCTGGGCGGGGGCGGCGGGAGCGGCCTGGGGCTCCGCAGCGGGGGCCGCCTCGGCGGGAGCCTGGGCGGCGGGTTTGGTTTCGGCCTTGTCCTCGCCGCAGGCGGCGAGCAGCGGCAGGGCGGCCAGACACAGCATCAGGGCGATGAGCCGGAATCCGCGCATTGTTTCCTCCAAAAGAATGATGACGTTTCCCCCCTCCCGTATCCTACCTGCCGCCTGTGGGGCAAGGCCGGAATGCCGGGACGGGGGCCATGACCCGGGGACTACGCGTCCCCGTTTTCCCGCAGTTTGACGATGGGCGGCACGAACCGGGATTCGGCGTCCCAGGGGAAGAGAATCCAGGTGTCCTGGCTGACCTCGGTGATGAACGTGTCCACCAGGGGCTTGCCCTGGGGCTTGGCGTAGACGGTGGCGAAATGCCCCCGGGGCAGCATCTCACGCAGGACGCGCAAGGTTCTGCCGGTATCCACCAGGTCGTCGATGACCAGCCAGCCCGCGCCGTCGCCGGTGGCCGTGCAGGGCTTGAGGACCTCGGGCTGCCCCTGGTCCTTCCAGGCGTAGCTGGACACGGACACCGTGTCGATGCGCCGCAGCTCCAGCTCGCGCGCGATGACCGAGGCCGGAACCAGCCCGCCCCGGGTGATGGCCACGACGCCCTCCCAGGGGCCGAGCTCCGCCAGGCGCCAGGCCAGGGCCTTGGCGTCGCGGTGCAACTGCTCCCAGGAAACGGGGTAGGTCTTCACATAGCGGTGTTGGGTGCTGCTCATGGCCGGGCCGGGGGTCGCTTGGTTTTCGGAAGAGGGGACTTTGATGGAATTTTGCGGGCAAGGCAAGCGTTTTCGGCCCGGCCCGCGCGGGGGCGTGCCGCCTTGGGCCGTGTTGGCCCCGCTTTTGCTGGAATTGTGCATCCGGCAGAGGGGGGCGGCCCGGAGCAGGGCTGACGAAGCAAGGAAATTCAAAGGGATGGGAGGGGAATGCGGGGAGCGGAATAAATCGTATTTTTTGACAAAAACGAGAATTACTTCTGATGCAATGGTTACAAAAACGTAAAAAATGACAAATCAACCTTTCACGTCAACACTCATGTCGAGGAGACGCGCATGAACGCTGCGGATACCGCCTTCATCCTGATCTGTGCCGCTCTGGTCATGTTCATGACCCCGGGGCTGGCCCTCTTCTACGCGGGCATGGCCCGGGCCAAGAACGTGCTGGGCACGGCCATGCACAGCTTCGCCATGCTCGGCGTCGCCACCATCGTCTGGGTGGTGGTCGGCTACACCCTGGCCTTCGGCACCGATGTCGGCGGGCTCATCGGCGGGCTGGACTACCTCTTCCTCGCTGGCGTGGGCATGGAGCCCGGCGGCCCGACCTCGAACCTGCCCCACCTGCTGTTCATGATCTTCCAGTGCATGTTCGCGGTCATCACCCCCGCGCTGATCACCGGCGCGTTTGCCGAGCGCATCAAATTCGGCCCCTTCGTGGTCTTCTCCATCCTGTGGCTCATCTTCGTCTACAGCCCCATGTGTCACTGGGTCTGGGGCGGCGGCTGGATGGGCGCCATGGGCGCCCTGGACTTCGCGGGCGGCGCCGTGGTGCACATGAGCTCCGGCGCGGCGGCCCTGGCTGCGGCCCTGGTCATCGGCAAGCGCAAGGGCTACGGCACCGAGCCCATCATCCCGCACAACCTGCCCATGACCCTGACCGGCGCGGCCATCCTGTGGTTCGGCTGGTTCGGCTTCAACGCGGGCAGCGCCCTGGCCGCCAACGGCGCCGCCGCCAACGCCTTCGTGACCACCCACGTGGCCACCGCCGCCGCGCTCATCGGCTGGCTGCTGGTGGAAAAGATGCACCACGGCAAGGCCACCACCCTGGGCGCCGCTTCGGGCGCCGTGGCTGGCCTGGTGGCCATCACCCCCGCTGCGGGCTTCGTGACACCCATGGGCGCGCTGGCCATCGGCTTCGTGGGCGGCGCCCTGTGCTACGGCGGCGTGATGCTCAAGAGCAAGCTGGGCTACGACGACTCCCTGGACGTGGTCGGCATCCACGGCGTGGGCGGCACCTGGGGCGCCCTGGCCACGGGCATCTTCGCCGTGGAATCCGTGGGCGGCGCCAGCGGCCTGCTCTCCGGCAACCCCGGCCAGCTCTGGATCCAATTCCTTTCCGTGGTCGCCACCTGGGCCTACTGCTTCACCGTGTCCTACGTGCTCTTCAAGGTCGTGGACGCCCTCATGGGCCTGCGCGTGAGCCACGAGGACGAAATGAACGGCCTGGACGTGAGCCAGCACAGCGAGGCGGGCTACCAGATCTAGCCCCGGCCCGGCCCGGGCGGCCCTTGCCCGGGCACATCGTCATGGACTATACCGGACATCCAAGGAGTTCACGGATATGAAGAAGATCGAGATCATCACCAGGCCGTTCAAGCTCGACGAGGTCAAGGCCGCGTTGACGGAACTGGGCATCCAGGGCATGACCGTCAGCGACGTGCGCGGCTTTGGCCGCCAGCGCGGGCACAAGGAGGTCTACCGCGGCGCCGAGTACCAGGTGGACTTCGTACCCAAGGTCAAGATCGAGGTGGTCGTGGCCGACGACATGCTGGCCCCGGCCCTGGCGGCCGTGCAGAAGGCCGCGCGCACCAACCAGATCGGCGACGGCAAGATATTCATCTCCACCGTCGATGACGTGGTGCGCATCCGCACCGGCGAAACCGGGAACGAGGCCGTCTAGGCCCCGGCCCGCCGTCAGCGGGTCGTCATCAGGACTTGTGGCCCCCGCGTCCGCCCGGGCGCGGGGGCCTTTCACGACACACGCGGCGGGGTACGCCCCGCACGGGAGGGCCATGCCCAAGGCCACGGATTCCCGGGCCGCTTCGGCCCTGCGCGCGGGGCGCGAGGCCCTGGCGGCGCAGATTCCCTCCGGCGGCGCGGGCCGCCGCTTCACCCTTGAGCTTTCGGCGCTCATGGACGCCTATTTCCAGGCCCGGGTGGCCGAGGTCTGGCCCCGGGGCGCGGCGCCGGGCCCGGGCCGCGGGCTGGCCCTGGTGGCCGTGGGCGGCTACGGGCGCTCCGAGCTGTGCCTGCACTCGGACATCGACATCCTCGTGCTGTGCCGGGGGCGCATCCCGGCCCAGGCCCTGGACATGGCCCAGGCCCTGTTCTACCCGCTGTGGGACCTGGGGCTGGACCTGGGCCACGGCTTTCGCAGCGTCAAGGAGTGCGTGGCCCTGGCGCGCACGGATTTCGAGGTCATGGCCTCGCTGCTCGACGCCCGCCTTGTGGCCGGAGACGCGGACCTGCTGGCCGGGCTGCGCGCCACCCTGGCCGCCAAGGCCCATGGCCCGCGCGCCCGGGCCTTCACCGGCTGGCTGGCGGCGCAAAACGCCGGACGCCTCGCGCGCCATGGCGACTCCAGCACCCTGCTGGAGCCCGACCTCAAGCAGGGCGCGGGCGGCCTGCGCGACATCCACCAGGTGCTCTGGCTGGGCCGCGTGCACCACGGCGCGGGCACCCTGGACGCACTGCTGCGCGCCGGGCGGCTCACCGAGGCCCAGGCCCACTTCCTGGCCGACGCCCAGCGCCTGCTTTTGCGCGTGCGCAACCTGCTGCACCACGCCAGCGGGCGGCGCAACGACCGCCTGCACCTGGCCCTGCAACCGCGCGTGGCCGCCGCCCTGGGCTACGAGGACGGGCCCGATTCCCTGGCCGTGGAACGCTTCCTGGGGCGGCTGCACCGCGACATGGCGGGCATCAAGGCCCTGCACGCCGCCTTCTGGGCCGGGCTGCCCGGGGCCGGGGGCGGGCGGGGCGCCCGGCCCGTGCGGACCCTGGGCCCGGGCGTGGTCGAGCGCGAGGGGCAGCTGCACTTCGACGTGCCCGGCGGCTACCCGCGCGAGCCCCAGGTCTTGTCTGACATTTTTGTCTACAGCGCGCGTTCGGAGCTGCCCCTGTCCTGGGAGGCACGCGGCTTCGTCTCCGGGCACCTGCATCTGGTGCGCGAGCGCCTGCGCGACGCCCCCGGCGCGGTGCAGGGCCTGCTGGACGTGCTCGCCTCGGGCGGCGCGGCCCCGGCCCTGGGCCAGATGCTGGAAACGGGCTACCTGGGCGCGCTGCTGCCCGAGTTCGGGCGCGTGCAGGACCTGGTGCAGTTCGACACCTACCATATCTACCCCGTGGGCCAGCACACCCTGCGGGCCATCGAGCTGCTGGAGGGGCCCCTGGACGGCCCGGGCCGCGCCTTCGCCGCCCTGCGCGACGAGCTGCCCGCGCCCCGGCGCCTGGCGCTCATGCTCGGCGCGCTGCTGCATGACATCGGCAAGGGCCTGGGCGGTGGGCACTCCCGCAAGGGCCGGGCCATCGCCACGGCCCTGCTGGAGCGCTGGGGCCTGGAGCCGGAGCTGGTGGCCGATGTGGCCGTGCTGGTGGGCGAACACCTGACCCTCTACGAAACGGCCACCCGCCGCGACCTGGGCGACGAGGCCGTGGTCGCGGCCTGCGCCGGGGTGGTCGGCGGCGAACAGCGCCTGCGCATGCTCATGCTGCTCTCCTTCGCCGACGCCACGGCCACGGGCCCGGGGGTCTGGAAGCCGTGGGCGGCCAGTCTGCTGTGGGAACTGTACGCCAAGATCCTGCACATCCTGCGCGGGGGGCGGCTGGCCAGCGCCGACGCCGTGCGCGCCCTGGGCGACATGCGCGAGGCCGTGCGCGCCCGGGCGGCGGGGGCCTTCGCGCCCCAGGCCGTGGAGGAGCTGCTCGAACTCATGCCCCAGCGCTACCTGCTCACGGCCACGCCCGAGGCCGTGGTGCGGCATATGGGGCTGGTGCGCCGCCTGCGGGGCATGGTGGCCGAGGCCGAGCGCGTGCGCCCCGGCGGGCGCGGCGGCACGGGGGTGGTGGCCGTGGAGGCCAGCGAGCTGGCCGACAGCGGCTGCTGGGAGGTGGCCATCGCGGGCATGGACACCCCGGGGCTGTTCGCCACCCTGGCCGGGGTGCTGGCCCTGCACGGGGTGAACATCGTCTCGGCCCAGTGTTTCGCCTGGCGCGACGCCACGGTGGTGGACGTGTTCACCGTGTCCGACCCGCCGGAATTCCTGAACCCGGATGACCTGTGGTCGCGGGTGGGGGCCTCGGTGCGCGGGGCCATGAGCGGGCGCCTGGACCTGGACTGGCGCATCCGCGAAAAGCGCAACGCCCCTACGGCGCCGAAGTCCCTGGAAATCGAACCCGAGGTGGCCATCCACAACGCGGCCTCGGATTTCCACACCGTCATCGAGATCACCGCCGCCGACCGCCTGGGCCTGCTCTACGATGTGGGCACCGCCCTGCATGGCCTGGGGCTGTCGGTGTCCATGGCCAAGATCGCCACCTACGGCGACCGCGTGGCCGACGTGTTCTACGTGCGCGAGGCCGCAGGCGGCAAGGCCGACGGCCACGAGCGCCTGCGCGCCATCGAGGCCGCCCTGCTGGCCTGTCTGGCCGGTGGCTGACCGACCCGGAAAATTTTCTTCCGCCGCCTGCGGGCCCTGGATGTTTGGGGCGCGCGGTGCTAGCCTGTGCAGGCTGAGGGTCTGCGCGCCCGTCTCGTTGCCGCGCGGGAACACCACGACATCCGCTCTGTAGAAGGAAGGCACTGCATGCATCTGTCTCGAAGCGTTCTTCTCGTCTGTCTCGCCGCTGGCGTCCTTGTTGCCGGGGCCGGTGCCCTGGCCGCCCTCGGGCTGGACCAGGGCGCGGGGGCCCTGGCCGCGTTGTCCCTGGCCGCTGGCGCGGCGGTGGCCCTGGCCGCGCTGCCCCTGGGGCTGGTGGTGCGCCGGGCCGTGGGCGAGCCCGCCCGGGCCCTGGGCGAGGCCGCCCGGGCCGTGGCCCAGGGCCGGGCCCAGACCCTGGACGCCCCCCGGCCCGCCGGGGCGCCCCTGGACGCGCTGCACGACGCCGTGGCGGCCATGGCCCAGGCCCTGGCCGGGCGCGCCCAGGCCGCCGAGGCCGAGGCCGCGGGCCTGCGGGCCCGTCTGGAGGCCATGCAGGCCGATCTGGGGCAGTGCCGCGAGCGCGAAGCGGGCTCCCAGGCCACCCTGGACAAGCTGCGCGTCACGGCCAACCGCGCCTTCAGCATTTCCGCGCAGGTGGCCTACTCCGCCGAGGGGCTGGCCTCCCAGGTCATGGAGGCCGGGCACGGCACGCGCCTGCAACAGGAGCGCGTGGCCGAGACGGCCACGGCCATGGAGGAGATGAACGCCACGGTGCTCGAAGTGGCGCGCAACGCCTCGGCGGCTGCCGACGGCGCGGCCTCGGCCCGCACCCGGGCCCTGGCCGGGGCCGACGTGGTCCAGCGCGCCGTGGCGGCCATCGGCAAGGTCAGCGCCCTGTCCGAGGAGCTGCGCGGCAACATGGGCCGCCTGGGCACCCAGGCCGAAGCCATCGGCCAGGTGATGACCGTCATCAGCGACATCGCCGACCAGACGAACCTGCTCGCGCTCAACGCGGCCATCGAGGCCGCGCGGGCGGGCGACGCCGGGCGCGGGTTCGCCGTGGTGGCCGACGAGGTGCGCAAGCTGGCCGAGAAGACCATGCACGCCACCCAGGAGGTGGGCACGTCCATCCGGGCCATCCAGCAGGCCGCCCGGGACAACCAGAAGAGCATGGAGGAGGCCGCCCACGCCGTGGAGGAGGCCACCGGGCTGGCCGGGGAATCCGGCGCGGCCCTGGGCGAGATCGTCTCCCTGGTGGACGACAGCTCCGGGCAGGCCCAGAGCATCGCCGCCGCCTCCGAGGAGCAGTCCGCCGCCTCCGAGGAGATCAACCGGGCCATCGACGAGGTCAACGCCGTGGCCAGCGACACCGCCGAGGGCATGGCCGCGGCCTCCAAGGCCGTCAAGGACTTGGCCGGGCTGGCCGCCGAGCTGCAACAGCTCTTCGAGGAACTGCTTGGCTCGGGCGGCGCCCGGCTGGCCCAGTCCGCCACCGAGATGCGCGGCATCCTGCCCAAGATGATGCAGGACTTCGTGCGCAAGCAGTACGGCGAGGCCGTCTACGAGCATATGGTCGAGGAGATGGGCCGCCCGACCTTCCTGGCCAACCGCAGCTATCCCGACAAGGTCATGGAGCAGATGGCCGGGATCGTGGCCGCGCGCAAGGGTCTGGAGCCGGGCAAGGTGCTCTACGAGTTCGGCTACTACACGCCCACGGAGTTCAAGAAGCTCTACCGCCGCTATTTCAAGACCACGGATCTCAAGGACTTCTACCTGAACATGAACCGCACCCACGCCGAACTGACCCGCGAGGAGCCGGGCATCACCCCGCCGCGCTTCTCCTACGAGGACAAGGGCGACGTGCTGATCATGAACTACCACTCCAAGCGCGCCCTGTTCACCTACTTCGAGGGCATCCTGAACGGCATCGCCAAGCTCTTCGAGCGCAAGGTGCGCATTGCCGTGACCCCCAAGGGCGCGGACACCGCCCGGGCGGAGATCCGCTTCCTGTAGCCCGGCGCGGGGCCGGGCGCGAACGGGGAGGGGGCGGCCCGCACGGGCCGCCCCCTTTCCTTGCGCCGTCGCGTGGAAGTCGGCGCGCCATCATCAGTTCGTAACCCGCGGCGGCTACCCATGGCAGGACTCAACCCCAGGAGGATTGCCATGACCGCCGACGACAAACTGGAAATCCGTACCTATCTGGAAGAGAAGCTCTCGTTCCTCGGGGGGCGCGAGCTGTCCATCGCCGTGCGCAGCTGCCCTGACGAAAACGACTGCGCCACCATGCTGGCCGAGGTGCACTGCAACGTGATCCTGCGCGAGCGCGAGACCCGCGAGTTGCGGGAGATCCTGCGCGCCCTGGACAAGCTCAAGGCTCCCGGCTTCGGCTACTGCGAGGACTGCGGCGAGTACATCGGCCTGGCCCGGCTCAAGGCCCGGCCCCAGGCCCGGTTCTGCATCGACTGCCAGACGGCCCGCGAACTGGTGGCCGCCTGACGCCCGCCGCTGGCGGGTGGACGCACCGGCGGCATGGCCGCCATGGACGGCGCGCTGCGGCGCGCGGGGTGGCCTTTGCCGCCGCGCGGCAGGGAGGGGGCCCGGCCCGGGCCGCCCGCGCCCCACGGCCAGCCCTGTGGGCGCTGGCGCAGGGCAGCTTTGAGCCCGCGCCGCCCGCGTTTGCGCAGCCCCGGTCCGGCTGCCCGCGCCCGGCCAATGGACGCGACAAGGCCCCGGGAGCGCGCGCTCCCGGGGCCTTGGTGCGTTCTGCCCTCAGCGGGGCAAGTCGAAGTGGATGGTCAGCTCGTTGGCCCCGTCTTCGCGGCGGTAGGCCAGCCCGTCGGCCATCTGGCGGACGAAGAAGATGCCCAGCCCGCCGATGGGCCGTTCGTCCACCCCGGCGTCCAGGTCCGGCGTGCAGGCCGCCAGGGGGTCGAAGGGCGGGCCCCAGTCGCGGATGACCAGGACGAAGCGGCCCGGGTCGGCGCCGCAGCAGAGCTCCACCTCGCCCTGGCCGTCCGGGTAGGCGTACCGGGCGACGTTGACCAGCAGCTCTTCGAGAATCAGCTCCAGCTTGCCCTCGCGGTCTGCGGGCAGGGCCGCCTCGCGGGCGCAGCCGAGCACGAACTCCCGGTACTGGTCGAGCCGGTCCAGGGCGGCGGGCAGGCGCAGGGTCGCCACGGTGCCCTAGGCTCCCGTCGCTTCCTCGACGGTCTTGTACACCGAGAACATGGCCGTGAAGCCCGAGATGGCGAACACCTCCTGGACCATGCCCGAGAGGTTGGCGAAGGCGATGCGCCCCTGGCAGGCCTTGAGCTTCTTGGCCGTGGCCAGGATGCCGCGCAGCCCGGCGGAGGAAATGTATTCCAGGCCGCCCAGGTCCACCACCAGGGCGGTCTCGCCCGTGTCGATGGCCTCGGCGCAGATTTTCTCGAAATCGGGGGCGGTGACGGCGTCCATGCGCCCATTGACCCGGACGACGAGGAAAGCGCCCTTCTTCTCGGTGATGCAGTCCATGCTTGGCTCCTTGTCTGTGATGAGGGGGACGCCAACGGCCCTGGCCTGACGGCGGGAGGGGCGGTCGTGTGTCCTGCGTCATGCCCTATCATTGTCGCGGTGCAAAAACAACAGGCCAGCGGCGGGCGCGGGCACACGGGGCAGCCCCGGAGGGCGGGCGGACGGGGAGGCATGCGGCGCAGGGGGCGGGGCGCGCCGCTTGACTCCGGCCCCTGGCCCGGGCCCGCCCCTGCGCCCCGGAAAGTCCGATTTCCCTTTGCGCGGCTCCCCGGCTTTGGGTATCCTGCCTGGACCGGGCCAGCCCTTGCGGGCCGGGCCGGAGTACCGGGGAAAGCAAGGAGGTGGACGTGCCGGCGAGACTGTTGCTCCTGGTCCTTTGTTGCGGCCTGTGCCTGGGGCCTGTCCGGGCGTGGGCCGACGACCGCGATCTGATCATTGCCACGGCGACCATGGACGGCACCTTCCACCCCGTGGGCGTGGGCCTTGGCGCGCTGATCAGCGTGAAGCTCGCCGGGGGGCTGGGCGTCTCGGCCCGGGCCATGAGCTCCGCCGGGTCCGCCGAGAACCTGCGCCTGCTGCGCGAGGGCCGGGCCGACCTGGCCCTGCTCCAGGGGCTGTACGGCCAGCAGGCCTACAACGGCGAGGGCCCCTACCAGGGCGCGCCGTTCCAGGACTTCCGCGCCGTGACCATGCTCTGGGAGAACGTGGAGCACTTCGTGCTGCTGTCGCGCTTCGCGGCCACGGGCACCATCGCCGACCTGGGCGGCCTGCGCGGCCATTTTGCCATCGGCAAGCGCGAGTCGGGCTCCGAGGGCTCGGGCCGGGCCATCCTGGAGGCCCTGGGCCTGGACACGAGCGGCCTGACCATGGAGCACCTGGGCTATGTGCCCGCCGTGCAGGCCATGCTGGACAACCGCCTCGCGGGGGCCAACACCCCCGCCGGGCCGCCCATCCCGGCCATCGGGATGCTCCTTGGCCAGCTCGGGCCCGAGGGCGTGCGCATCCTCGAATTCACCGACGCCCAGCTTGCGACCCTGCGCACCCGCTACCCCATCTGGAACCGCTACGTGATTCCCGCCGGAACCTACCCCGGCCAGGACGCCGACGTGCGGACCGTGGCCCAGCCCAACTTCCTGGCCTGCCGGGCCTCCCTGCCCGAGGACGTGGTCTACGCCGTGACCCGGGCCATCTTCGAGAACCTGCACATGCTGCACGAGATCCACGCCGCCACCCGGGCCATGGCGCCGGAGCGGGCCGCCGTGGGTCTGCCCGTGCCCCTGCACCCCGGAGCCGAGCGCTACCTGCGCGAGATCGGGGCCATCCCCTAGCCGGGACGCCCCAGGGCGGCGGCCTGCTGCGTCAGCGAAAAACCAGGCCGCTTCCGCAGGCGTGGGGACGCCGCGCGTCCTGGATTTTCCCGCCACCCTGCCTTTCGCGGTGCCCGGGGGGCCTGCGAATCTTGATTCCCGCAACAGTCGGCCCGCCGGGGCCTACGCCGTGAAATGCCCGTCGCACAGCATCCGGGCAAAAGCCATGGAGCTGGTGAAGGCCGGGGATATGGCGTTGAGCACATGGACGGTGGGCCCGTCGCTTTCCACCAGGAAATCCATGACCATGGCCTGGGTCGCCGTGTCCACCAGCTGGGGGCGGATGCCCACCTTGGGGCTGGGCTCCAGGTCCTGCGGGGTCAGCCCGCGCACCAGCCGTGCGCAGTCGGCGAAAAAATGGCGCGGCAGGTACTTGCGCAGCTCCTCGCGGGCCAGGGCGCGGAACTGCGCGTTGCCCAGCAGCATGCGCGCGCCGCGCAACAGGATGCGCGGGGCCTCGGCGTCCAGCCCGCGCAGCAGCCCGTAGTTCTCGCGGCCCAGGGCCGGGGTGGCCGTGGGGCCGATGTACACGTCGCCCGCCACGCCGCGCGTGAAATGCACGCCCAGGAACGGGGTGCGCGGGTCGGGCACGGGGTAGATGCTGCCGCGCACCAGCCCGGCCCGCCCGGGGCGCAGCCTGCGGTAGCAGCCCTTGAAGGGCACCATGGCGAAGCGTCGCCCCAGGCCGAAGGCGTGGGCCAGGGTGTCGGCGTGGGCCCCGGCGCAGTTGAGCAGCCGCGCGTAGCCCACGCGTCCCTGCGAGGTGGCCAGGGCGCCCGGCCCCGCCGGCCCCGCCACCCGGCAGCCGGTGAGGATGCGCACCTTGCCGCTGGCGGTCAGCTCGCGGGCGATCTGCGCCAGCACCGCGCGCGGATCGACCACCGCTGTGAGCGGCGAATGCAGGGCCCGGCCCGCCGTCCGGGCGTGGGGCTCCAGCTCGGCCAGCTCCTGCTCGTCGAGGAGCGCCACGGGGCTGCCGTTGGCCAGGGCCCGGCGGTGCAGTTCCTCCAGGGCCGGGAGCTGGGCGGGGTCCGGGGCCACGATGACCTTGCCGCTCCCGGCCAGGGGCAGGCCGCGCTCGGCGCAATAGGCGCGCATCAGCCGGTTGCCTTCCAGGCAGGTCCGGGCGCGGGCCGAGCCCGGGGCGTAGTAGATGCCTGCGTGCAGCACCCCGGAGTTGCGGCCCGACGCGTGGGCCCCCAGGCGCTCTTCCTTCTCCAGGATCAGGATCTCGTCGGCCCCCCGGGCCACGAGTTCCCTGGCGACGGTCAGGCCCAGCACGCCCGCCCCGCAGATGACGATTCCGGCACTCGGCATGGTCGGCTCCGTGAAACAGGATGGACCCCGCCCATAGCACGGGCGGGGGCGGCGGGCAATTTCCCCCGCCCGCCCCGGGGCCTTGCATTGTCGGGCCAGGGGGGGTAATCATGGCCCCCTCACGCCCGCGCCCGGCCCCCGGGGCCCGGGGCGGAGCAACCCCCAACCTTCCGGAGCATTTGATGAAAAATGTCATCGTGACCCTGGCCGCCGCGCTGGTGCTTGCGGCCTCCCTGGCGGGCTGCCAGCAGAAGGGCGCCGCCGGTGTGGCCGTGCTCGACCCCAACAAGGTCTTCACCACCTGCGAAGCCTGCGTCCAGGGCGGCGACTACCTGCGCACCCTGGGCCAGGGCCTGCAGCAGGAGCTGACCGAGATGCAGGGCACCCTGCAGGGCGAAAAGAGCGAGCCCGACGCCGAGGCCGTGGCCAAGTTCCAGGCGCGCTACCAGGAGATCCAGCAGAAGATGGTCGGCGAGCAGACGCGCATCGCCACCAAGCTGGACGAGGCCTTCCAGAAGGTGATGGAGGACTACCGCGCCAAGAACGGCGTGGCCGTGATCCTCAACAAGGAGAACGTGCTGTCCTTCGACGGCGCCACCGACGCCACCGACGCCATCATCGCGGCCTTGAACGCCGCCGCCGTGGACCTGGAGCTTCCCGCCGCCGCGCCCGAGGCCGCCCCGGCCCCCGAGGCTGCCCCTGCGGCGCAGCCCGAGGGCGAGAAGAAGGCCGAGTAGCCTCGTCGCCACAAGGTTCCGGACGGCCCGCGCGGCACTGCCGCGCGGGCCGTCGTGCGTTTTCCGGCCGGGGCCGCCCGGCGGCGTTTCGGGGCTCGCGGCGGCCAGGGCCGGGCCTCCCCGGGCGGCCCAGGGCGAGCTGTCAAGCGCACTTGACCCCGCCGCGCGCTTGTAGGACCACAGGCCATGGCCGCCAGACCCCCCGCCTCCCCGCCCGGGCCGCCCCCGGGGCCCGTCCACCCCCGGGTGATCATGCACCTGGACATGGACGCCTTTTTCGCCTCGGTGGAGCAGCGCGACAACCCCGCCCTGCGCGGGCTGCCCGTGGCCGTGGGCGGCGGCGAGCACCGCGGCGTGGTCAGCGCCGCGTCGTACGAGGCCCGGCGCTTCGGGGTGCGCTCGGCCATGCCCATGGCCCAGGCCCGGCGCCTGTGCCCGCAGCTGGTGGTGGTGCGCGGGCGCATGGGGCGCTACAGCGAGGTGTCGCGGCAGGTCATGGCCCTGCTGCGCGAGGTCTCGCCCCTGGTGGAGCAGGTGTCGGTGGACGAGGCCTATGTGGACCTCACGGGCACGCAGCGCCTGTTCGGCCCGCCGCCGGTGGTGGGCGAGCTGTTGCGGGCGCGGGTGCGCGAGGCCACGGGCCTGACCTGTTCGGTGGGCATCGCGCCCAACAAGTTCCTGGCCAAGATCGCCTCGGACGCGAACAAGCCCGACGGCATGTTCATCCTGGAGCCGCAGGACGTGGCGGCGTTCCTGCACGACCTGCCCGTGGGGCGCATCCCCGGCGTGGGGCCGCGCACGGGCCAGGAGCTGGCCCGCCTGGGCGTGCGCACGGTGGGCGACGTGCTGGCCCGGGGCGCGGAGTTCTGGACCCGGCGCCTGGGCGAGCGCGGCGAGAGCCTCCACGCCCGCGCCCGGGGGGAGGACCATTCCCCGGTCGTGCCCCACCACGAGCCCAAGTCGTCCAGCGCGGAAACCACTCTGGACCGCGACACCACGGACAAGGCCCTGCTGGCGCGCTGGCTGCTGGCCCACGCCGAGCGCGTGGGGCGCGACCTGCGCCGCAGCGGCCTGGCGGGGCGCACCGTGACCCTCAAGCTCAAGTACAGCGACTTCGCCCTGCACACCAGGAGCCGCACCCTGGCCGAGCCCACCGACGTGACCGCCCTGATCTTCGAGACCGGGCGGGCCCTGTTGCGCGAAACGCGCCTGGAACGCCCCGTGCGGCTCATCGGGCTGGGGGTGTCCAATTTCGGCCACGGCCAGCGCCAGCTTTCCCTGCTGCCCGACCCGGACCAGGCCCGCGCCGAGGAACTGGCCCGGCTGGACCGCGCCATGGACATCATCCGCGACAAGTTCGGCAAGGACGCCGTGGACCGCGGCCTGCTCTTCCGGCCCAAGGGGAAGTAGCGGGCCCGCCTGCGCCCCTGCTGCGCGCCGTGGGCTCCGGCCCCGCCCGGCGCGCCCGGGCGGTCTCCACGGCTTCTTTTTTTCGATACTCTTCCGGATAGGGCTTTGTTTTTTTTCCGGTCTGGCGTATGACGCCCAGGGGGGAGAACCCTCGTTTTGCCCCGGAAATCTTGATCAAACTCTGGTACTGTTCGTGGACATGCCCCTCATGCCTCCCGATACAGCCCTGCTTCTGGGCGCGGTCTCCCAGTTCCTGCTGGCCTCGGTCTGCCTGTGCGCCGTGCGCAATTCCCTGCGCCGCCTGCCGCTGCACTGGCTGGCTGGCTTCGGCCTGCTGGGGGGGCTGGCCTGCTGCATGGAGCTGTGGGCCTATTCGGCGGCGGAGCCCGCCATGGCCGTGGCCCTGCGCTCGCTGCTGTACATCGGGGCCATGGTCTGCCTGGTGGAGTTCTGGGCGGCCATGCACGCACGCACCGGGGGCCAGCGCGGCCAGGCCGTGTGGTTCTTCCTGCTGCTGCTCGTGGTCTATGCGGGGGCACTGGCCCTGGGCGACGAGAACCCCCTGCGCACGGCGGGCAGCTTCTTCGGCGCGCTTTCGGGCGGGGCGGCGGCCTGGGCGCTGTTGCGCGCGGCGCTGCTGGAGAACCGTGGGCGCTGGCTGCTGCTGGTGGGGGCCCTGGCCCTCTTGGCCGCAGCCCTGGGCGGCATCGTCACGGCCCATTGCATGGCCATGCAGACCGTGGGCGAGGCGTTGCGCGCCCAGGCAGGCATGGAGGAATTCGTCGTCTGGAAGCTCGTGCGCACCGTGGGGGTCACGGTGCTGGCCGTGGCCCTGTGGCTGTACGGGGTGGCCCTTTCCGAGCAGCTTTTGCGTCGGCGGCTGCGTCTGGCCCTGGGCTTCGTGCCCCTGCTGGCCCTGGTGCTGCTGGCCGGGGCCGTGGCGGCGGACCATGCGGGCCGCGGCCACGACGCGCACATGCGCCAGGAACTCCTGGCCCGGGCGCGCATCGTCGGCGGGTCGCTGGACGCGCGGCTGGTGCTGGCCCTGGCCCAGGGCGTGGGGCAGCCGGGCGGGGCGGAGACCCGGTCCCTGGCCCTGGCGCTGGAGCGCGTGGTCGGGGTGGATTCCGGGCTGTCCGCCGCCAGTCTCTACGTGCCGCGCGGCGATGGGCTCGTGGCCCTTGCGGCGGTCCCGCTGGCGGCGCCCGGCGCCGCCGAGGGCCGCGCGCTGTGGCCCGCCACGGAGCAGGCGGCCATGCGCCGCTTCCTGGCCACGGGCGAGGGGGCGGTGAGCGGCCCGGTGCGCGACGACTGGGGTACCTTCGCCGTGGCGCACCACGCCGTGGCCCAGGTGCCGGGGGGCGGGCGCGTGCTGGCGGCCCTGGCCCTGGAGTTCGATGCCCACGGCTGGGGCCGCGAGGTCGCCGGGCAGCGGCTGGTGGCCCTGCGCCAGGCCCTGCTGGGCGCAGGGCTGCTGCTGGTCTTTTTCATCGCCATGCAGATGGTCCAGGCCCAGACCCGGCGCACTGAGGATTCCGAACGCAAGTACCGCTCGCTGTTCCACAGCATGCAGGAGGGCGTGGCCTACTGCCGCATCGTTTCCGACGCCGAGGGCAAGGCCACGGACTTCGTGTTCCTGGACGTGAACCCTGCGGCGGAGACCCTCACGGGCATCCCGCGCGAAAGCTACCTGGGCCGCTCGGCCCTGGAGCTGTTCCCCGAGCAGCGCGAGAAGCTCTACCGCTGGATCGACTTCCTGGGCACCGTGGCCCGCACCCAGCACACGCGCTCGGGCGAGATGTTCTTCGCGCCCACGCAGATGTGGTTCTCCGTGCGCGCCTTCAGCTGGGAGCCGGGCTACTTCGCCATGACCGTCAACGACATCACCCGGCGCAGGCTGGTGGAGGAGGAGCAGCGCCGCCAGGCCATGCACGACCCCCTGACCGACCTGCCTAACCGCCGCCTTTTCCAGGACCGCCTGGAGCAGACCATGGCCCAGGTGGACCGCAGCGGGGGCTGCTGCGCCGTGTTCTACATGGACCTCAACGACTTCAAGCAGGTCAACGACACCCACGGCCACGAGTTCGGCGACGCGGTGCTGCGCGAGGTGGCCACGCGCCTCAAGGCCTGCATCCGCAAGTCCGACACCCTGGCGCGCATCGGCGGCGACGAGTTCACGGCGGTGATCTTCTGCGGCGAGGGCCAGGGCACGGTGGAAGCCGTGGCGGCCAAGATGCAGGCGGCGGTGCGCGAGCCCATCCGCATCGGGGCCGTGGAGGTGCGCCTGGGGGTGAGCATCGGCGTGAGCCTGTATCCCCGCCACGGCACGGACGCCACCACGGTGCTCACCCGGGCCGACGCGGCCATGTATCGAGGCAAGGGTGACAGGAGCGTTCATTTCGTGCTCTATGGGGACGAGCCGACCGTCGGCTGACCCCGCGCGCCGCGTGCCGCCTGGCCCGGCGCGCCGCACCCTGAGCCTTGAGGACGCCATGCCCGGCACGCCCCCCCGCCCCGAGCGCATCGAGCACGACAGCCTGGGCCCCGTGCGGGTGCCCGCCGACCGGCTGTGGGGCGCGCAGACCCAGCGCGCCCTGGAACACTTTGCCTACGGTACCGAGGCCATGCCGCCCGCCGTGGTCCGCGCCCTGGCGCAGGTGAAGATCGCCGCCGCGCGGGCCAACGCGGAGCTGGGCCTGCTGCCCGCCGCCCTGGCCGGGCTCATCGAACGCGCCGCCGCCGAGGTGGCCGCAGGCAGCCTGGACGACCATTTCCCCCTGAAGATCTGGCAGTCGGGCAGCGGCACGCAGACGAACATGAACGTCAACGAGGTGGTGGCCAACCGCGCGGCGCAGCTGGCCGGGGCCGAGCCGGGCCGCAAGGACCCCGTGCACCCCAACGACCACGTCAACCTCGGCCAGTCCACCAACGACGCCTTCCCCACGGCCATGCACATGGCCGCCGTACAGGCCCTGGAGGGCCGCCTGCTGCCTGCGCTGGACGCCCTGGCCCAGGCCCTGGGCGCCAAGGCCGAGGCCTTCGCGGATATCGTCAAGACCGGGCGGACGCATTTGCAGGACGCCGTGCCGCTGACCCTGGGCCAGGAGTTCTCGGGCTACGCCGCCCAGGTGGCCGACGCGGCCCTGGGCATCCACGCGGCCCTGGAGGCGCTCTACGCGGTGCCCCTGGGCGGCACCGCCGTGGGCACGGGCCTGGGGGCGCACCCGCAGTTCGCCGGGCTGGCCGTGGACCAGCTGTGCGTGCTCACGGGGCGGCCCTTCGTGCCCGCGCCCAATTGCTTCGCGCTCATGGCGGCCCACGACGGGCTGGTGGCGGCCTCGGGGGCGGTGCGCACGGCGGCGGTGGCGCTGATGAAGATCGCCAACGACGTGCGCTGGCTGGGCTCGGGCCCGCGCTGCGGCCTGGGCGAGCTGCGCCTGCCCGCCAACGAGCCGGGGTCGAGCATCATGCCCGGCAAGGTCAACCCCACCCAGTGCGAAGCCCTGACCATGGCCTGCGCCTACGCCCTGGGCCTGGACGCCGGGCTGGCCGTGGCGGGCAGCCAGGGCAACTTCGAGCTCAACGTCTACAAGCCGCTGCTCATCCACAACCTGCTGGCCATGGCCGAAGCCCTGGCCGGGGCCGTGGACGGCTTCACCCGGCTGTGCGTGGCGGGGCTTGAGGCCGACCGCGAGCGCATCGCGGCGGCGGTGGACAAATCGCTGATGCTGGTCACGGCGCTGGTTCCGGCCATCGGCTACGACATGGCCGCGCGGGTGGCCCTGCTGGCCCACGCCCGGGGCAGCACCCTGCGCGAGGCCTGCCTGGAGCTGGGCTGCCTGGACGCGGCGCGCTTCGACGCGCTCATGGACCCGGCGGCCATGGCCGGGCCGGGGCGCTAGGAGCGCCCGCCGGGGCGGGGTTTGCGCCCGTGTTTGAAATAGGGTAGAAGCGGCGGGCGCGCGCCCGGACCGGCCCGCGACGATCACGTACGGAGGGTGCAGATGGCCCCGGTTCCCAACAGAATCCAGTACATCGACGGCATCCGCTTCAAGCGCATTCTCATGGCCGCCGCCCAGCGGCTCATCGACCATTCCGACCACCTCGACGCCATCAACGTCTTCCCCGTGCCCGACGGCGACACCGGCAGCAACATGGCCGGGACCATGCGCTCCATCGTGGACGGTTCGGCCGACGCCCTGGACTCGTCCATCGAGGCCATGAGCCAGGTCATCGCCGAGGCCGCCCTGCTGGGCGCGCGGGGCAATTCGGGGGTCATCCTGGCCCAGTTCTTCTGCGGCTTTTCCGAGGGCGTGAAGGACCTGGTGCGCGTGTCCCCGCGCGAGTTCGCCATGGCCGTGACCCGCGCGGCGGACCGCGCCCGCGAGGCCATGGCCTCGCCCAAGGAGGGCACCATCCTCACGGTGATCACCGACTGGGCCGACCACCTGCGCGGCAACTGCGAGAAATACCGCGACTTCCCCGAGCTGCTGCTCGACTCGCTGGAGCGCGCCAAGCAGTCGCTGCGCGAAACCACGGAAAAGCTGGCCAGCCTCAAGGCTGCCGGGGTGGTGGACGCCGGGGCCCAGGGCTTCGTCTACCTGCTGGACGGCATCCAGGACTTCGTGGAGCGCGGCCGGGTGGACCGCCACGCCGAGAAGACCATGCTCGCCGCCGAGCGCCCGGGCGTGGGCGAGGCCCAGGAGCGTGTGGCCGTGGAGTCCCTGGACTTCCGCTACTGCACCGAGTGCCTGGTGCGCGGCAAGGCC
The DNA here is from genome assembly GCF_000519125.1 of Desulfocurvus vexinensis DSM 17965. NCBI lineage: Bacteria > Pseudomonadati > Thermodesulfobacteriota > Desulfovibrionia > Desulfovibrionales > Desulfovibrionaceae > Desulfocurvus > Desulfocurvus vexinensis. The sequence continues at coordinate 41,079 of NZ_JAEX01000007.1, read as the reverse complement.
ATCGACCGCGACGCCCTGCGCGCGCGCCTGGAGCCCCTGGGCGACAGCCTCATCGTGGCCGGAACGCCCACGGTGGTGCGCGTGCATGTGCATACCAACGAGCCGGACACGGTGTTCGAGGTTGCCCAGGCCGCGGGCGACGTCACCCGGCGCAAGGTGGACGACATGCTGCGCCAGCACCGCGAGCTGGTGGCCCGCGCCCGCCAGCGGGTGGGCATCGTCACCGACTCGTGCTGCGACCTGCCCGCCGAGTTCATGGCCGCCCACGGCATTCGCTTTGCGCCGCTGACCCTGACCCTGGACGGCCAGGAGTTCACCGACAAGATCGACATCTCCCCCGAGGAATTCAACGACCGCCTGCGTGGCGCGCGCGTGGCCAAGACCTCCCAGCCCGCGCCCCAGCGCATCAAGGACGTCTACGAGGCCATGGTCGAGGAGTACGGGCAGGTGGTGGCCGTGCACCTGACGGGCGGGGCCAGCGGCACCTACCAGGCCGGGCTGAACATGGCCCGCCAGGTGGACGCCGAACGCATCGCCGTGCTGGACAGCCACACCCTGACCGTGGCCCTGGGCCTTGCCGTGCGCGAGGCCGCCCTGGCCGCCGGACTGGGCATGGACGCCGACGCCGTGCGCGCCGTGGCCCAGGAGGCCATCGACAAGGTGCGCATCTTCGTGACCCTGGACACCCTGGACTTCGCCGTGCGCGGCGGGCGGGTGAGCAAGGGCCAGGGGTTGCTGGCCAAGGTGTTGCGCATCAAGCCGGTCTTGACCTTCGACCGCCAGGGCAAGGCCCAGGTCATCGCCAAGGGCCTGGGCGCGCTGCACGCCCAGCGCAAGCTCTTCGCCCACGTGCGCGCCTACGCCGAGGGCCGCAAGAACCTGCGCTTCGCCATCGCCCACGTCGCCGCCCCGCACACCGCCGAACGCTACCGCCGGATGCTCTGGGACACCTACGGCGTGGAACCCCTCTACACCAGCGAAGCCTCCCCGGTGCTCGGCTGCTACTCCGGCCTCGGCGCCGCCGCCATCGCCGTGCTGGGGGATTGAAGCCGTCGCGCAGCGGTTTGCCCTGCCCAGACGCCATAGCAAAACCCCCGCCGCCGGAGCTTCCGGCGGCGGGGGTTTTATTTGTAATAGCGTGTTGAGTTGTCTCCTTGCTTTTTTTTGAGGCTGGAGTAGCTTTGTTGTAGTCTCTCCGGAATGAATAAGTGCTTGAACTGAAAAAGAAATTGGAGGCTTTATGGTGTGGAGTTTGTTGGCTACAAGTGCTACTGCTGTTATTTGCGTGTTGTTGGGGGCATGGCTAACTCGAAAACAAGGCGAAAATATTTTTGTGATGCAAAAGAGATCAGATGTTTTTTATGATTTTATGATGAAAATGAATGAAGCTTTTAGAAAAGTTAGTACTGATTGCGATGCATTCCGCGAAGAAGGTTGTCATGATGGTTGGAAATACAGGATGGAAGCAATGATAATTCATATACTCTGGCCAGTAGGTGATCATGCAGAGGCAGTGAGCATGTATATTACAAACGCAAATAGAGATAAATTCATGACATGCTTTAGGACAGTTCGCAATGCAGTTGAAAAAATTGAGATAGAGCACGCTTGTAGCGCCTTCCGCTGTGATGCTATAGCGGATGGAATAAATTACAAAAGGATTAAGAGGGAAGAGTTAAAGAATCTAAAAGATCTATTGATACACGAGATTTGGATAAGTAATTGGCCTGAGAAGTCTTTTGGGGACGAATTGCAGTGTGTAAGCTGGATGAAAACGAAACTCCGGCAGATTGCTCAGAGGATTGCTCAGAGAGGCGCGCAGAAGTGATGCGACACAAAGGGAGTCCTACTGTCAGGTGATAACCATCTCAGCGCATATAAAATCCCCCCGCCGCCGGATATCCGGCGGCGGGGGGTTGTTTTCAGTATTGCCCGGGGCCTTCACCCCGGGCAGGCCCTTGTGGCCTACTTGCCCATCCAGGCGTTCACCTGGGCCTCGTTTTCCTTGATGAAGCGCTTGGCGTTCTCGTAGCGGTCGGCGCCGGGCTCCTGGTTCCAGGCCATGACCATCTGGAGCTGGTTCGCGTCCTTCCAGGCGAAGTTGTCCAGCAGGGCGTAGACCTCGGGCATGTCGGCCTTCAGGCCCTTGCGCACGATGGTGTCGATGTGCTCCTCGTCGCCCAGGACGCCCTTGGGGTCGGCCAGGTACTTGAGGTCCCACTTGCCGAACATCCAGTGCGGCGACCAGGCCGTGACCACGACCCACTGCTTGTTCTTGATGGCGTCGGCCAGGGCGGCGGTCATGGTCGCGCCGGAGCCTTCCATCAGCTCAAGCTCCAGGCCGTAGTCCTTCACGGCCTGCTCGGACAGGCGCATCAGGCCCGCGCCGGGGTCGATGCCGATGATCTTGCCGTCGAACTCGGCCTTGTGGGCGTTCAGGTCGGCGATGGAGTCCACGCTGACGTAGGAGGGCACGGCCCAGCCGAGCTTGGCCCCGCCGGTGATGGGCCCGAGGTTCTCCACCGTGTCCTTGACCTTGTCCAGGTAGTCGGCGTGGGTCACGGGCAGCCAGGCGGTGACCATGCCGTCCACGTCGCCGGTGCCCACGGCCTGCCACATGGCCGCGGCGGCCACGGGCAGGATTTCCACCTCGTAGCCCATTTTTTCCTGCAGCACGGCCTGCACCACGCTGGTGCTGGCGGCGGCGCAGTCCCATTCCACATAGGCCAGGCGGACCTTGCCCTTGCTTGCCGCCTGGGCGGGGGCGGTCATCAGGGCGGCCAGGGCCGCCAGGGCCAGGGTCAGCATGAGTTTCTTGAACATGGGGTCCTCCTTGGGTTTTCCGTTCGTTTTCAAAAATCGGCGCGCAGCGGCGCGGGTCAGCGCTTGTCCGCCCGGCCCCCGGCCTTTTGCAGCACGCGGTCGAGGATGATGGCCACGATGACGATGCCGATGCCGGCCTCGAAGCCCGCGCCCATCTGCAAGCGCTGGATGGCCTTCCAGACCTCGCCGCCCAGGCCCTTGGCGCCGATCATGGCCGCGATGACGACCATGGACAGGGCCAGCATCACCGTCTGGTTCACCCCGGCCAGGATGGTCGGCGTGGCCAGGGGCAGCTCCAGCTTCACCAGCCGTTGCCAGCGGTTGGAGCCGAAGGCCTCGGCGCATTCCACCAGCTCGCGAGGGACCTGGCGGATGCCCAGGCAGGTCAGGCGGATGGCCGGGGGCATGGCGAAGACCACCGTGGAGAAGATGGCCGCCACCTTGCCCAGCCCGAAGAAGGGGATGGCCGGAATGAGGTAGACGAAGGCGGGCATGGTCTGCATCACGTCCAGCACGGGCATCACCGTGCGGTCCACCGGGCGGTACATGGCCGCCAGGATGCCCAGGGGCACGCCCGCGAGGATGGCCGTCAGCGTGGCGATGAGCACCAGCGCGATGGTGCTGACCGTGGCGCTCCACAGCCCGAGGTTCCAGATCAGCGCAAGGCCCAGGAAGGTGAAGACCGTCACCCCGCGGCTCTTGCGCGTCAGCCAGAAGGCCAGGGCGGTGAAGACGGCGATGAGCGCCAGCGGGGGCAGGGCCAGCAGCCCGCTTTCCAGCACGCCGAGCACGCCGTCCATGACCACCGAGAAGGCCTTGGTGGCGAAGGAGAAATGTTCCACGAGGAAGTCGATGGCCGCTTCGAGGCCCTGGCCGAGGGGCAGCTTGGGGATGGTCATCATTGGGTGCTCCCTCCGCGTTCGGCGATGGCGCCAAGCAGCGACCCGCGCACCACCACGCCCTTGAGGCGCCCCCGGGCGTCCATCACCGGCAGCGGGTGGGGCAGGTCGTGGATGATCTGGATCAGCTCCGTGGCCGGGGTGTCGGGGCGCACGGAGGCGACGGGCCGGGTCATGGCCTCGGAGAGGTCCGTGCCGCCGCGCTCGCGCAGGGCCACGCAGGCCTCGGCGGTGACGATGCCCGCCACGGCGTGGGTCTCGTCGAGCACGAACAGCGAGCCGATGGCGGCCTTCTTCATCTTGCGCAGGGCTGCGCGCGGGCCGTCGGTGCCCAGGTGGGCCACGGCCTCGGACTTCTTCATGACCATCTCGGCGGTGAGCACCTTGGTGATGTCCACGTCCTCCACGAAGCGCGCCACATAGTCGTTGGCCGGGTTGGTCAGGATCTCCTCGGGCGCGCCCACCTGCACGATGGCCCCGTCCTTCATCAGCACGATGCGCCGCCCGAGCTTCAGGGCCTCGTCCAGGTCGTGGCTGATGAACAGGATGGTCTTGTGCATCTCGTCCTGGAGGTTCAGCAGCTCGTCCTGCATGTCGCGGCGAATGAGCGGGTCCAGGGCGCTGAAGGCCTCGTCCATGAGCAGGATGTCGGGGTCCAGCGCCAGGGCGCGGGCCAGGCCCACGCGCTGTTGCATGCCGCCGGAAAGCTGGCGCGGCGCGGCCTCCTCCCAGCCGGAAAGGCCTACCAGGGCCAGGGCCTGCATGGCCTTGTCGCGGCGCTCGTCGGGCGCCATACCCTTGATTTCCAGGCCGTATTCGGTGTTCTGCACCACGCTGCGGTGCGGGAAGAGCGCGAAATTCTGGAAAACCATGCCCAGCTTTTCCAGGCGCAGGCGGCGCAGGCCCTGGGCGTCCAGGGTGCGGATGTCCGTGCCGTCGATGAGCACGCGCCCGGCGCTGGGCTCCAGCAGCCGGTTGACGCAGCGCACCAGGGTGGACTTGCCGCTGCCCGACAGGCCCATGACCACCACGATCTCACCCTGGGCGACCTCGAAGCTGGCGTTGTTCACGCCGACGCCCAGGCCGGTTTTCTTGAGGATTTCCTCCTTGCCCAGGCCGCGTTCCAGCAGCTTGAGGGCGCGCTCCGGGTGCGGCCCGAAGATCTTGAAGAGGTTTTCGACGACTATTTTGCTCATTGGGTCTCCTGGGTCGGGGTGAAGCGTGCGCGAAAACGTCGCGGACGCCGGGAGAGCCCCGCCGGGGCTGGGGGGCGGCGGCGGCGGGGGCGGCTTGCGAACCCTGCCGCGCGGGCGGCACGGGGACGCGGGGGTCAGGCCAGGGGGTAGCGGCCCCGCAGGCCGCGCGGCAGCGCGGACGCATTGGGCCGGAGGGGGACCGGCGTGGCGCACGCGGCGTGGCCGGTCTGGTATGTTCGTGTTGTATCCATATAGTGTGCTGGAGCGGGAGGCCTGCTGGCCTCGGCGCCGTGTCGAGCTGATGCGTCGCTTGGGCTCTTGTGTTTTGCTTGTGTCTTCGTCGCGTTGCATTACGTTGCATTACGCGACGTTTCATGGTTGCGCTGCCGTCTGGAGACGCATATCGATGCGCTGCTGCTCTGGCAGGCAACACTGTATTGTATACTGAATCAGGACGCTTTTGTCAAATGCAGGAGAAACGCTTGCTGAGTAGAGATGAGTTTTGATTATTCTGGATTATCCTGGCTGAACCTGGAGAAGGGCGGCCATGCTCGGCCATCCTCCCCCATACGGCCGATACCGCCCGGATGCGCCGCATTGCTGACCCCGGGCCCCGAACGCGGCGCGCCGGCGCCGGAAAAAACCGGCGCCGGCGCGACATTTCATTGCAGTGCTGCGGAATGCCTAGAGTTCCTTGACCGCCGCCACCATCTGCTGCACGGCCTTCTTGCCGTCCTCGAAGTACATCAGCGCGTTGTCGGCGGCGAACAGCGGGTTGGGGATACCCGCGAAGCCCGCCGAGAGGCTGCGCTTGACCACCACCACCGTGCGGCAGGCGCGCACGTCGATGATGGGCATGCCCGCGATGGGGCTGCTCGGGTCGGTCTTGGCCAGGGGGTTGACCACGTCGTTGGCGCCAAGGACGATGGCCACGTCCACCTGGGCCAGCTCGGGGTTGATGTCGTCCATTTCGCGCAGCTTGTCGTAGGGCACCTCGGCCTCGGCCAGCAGCACGTTCATGTGCCCGGGCATGCGCCCGGCCACGGGGTGGATGGCGAATTCCACCGTGGCCCCCCGGGCTTCGAGCAGCAGCATCAGCTCGCGCACGGTGTGCTGGGCCTGGGCCACGGCCATGCCGTAGCCGGGCACGACAACCACCCGCCGCGCGCCGTCGAGCAGCATGGCCACCTCCTCGCCCGAGGTCGCCTTGACGCGGCCCGCGTAGAGGTCGTCCTTGCCGCCCTTGGCCTGGCCCGCCGCCGGGGCCAGGGCCCCGCCGAAGAGCACGTTGGCCAGGGAGCGGTTCATGGCCTTGCACATGATGCGCGTGAGGATGATGCCCGAGGCGCCCACCAGCGAGCCGGAGATGATCAGCACGTTGTTTTGCAGCACAAAGCCCGTGGCCGAGGCCGCCAGCCCGGAGTACGAGTTGAGCAGGGCGATGACCACGGGCATGTCCGCCCCGCCGATGGCCACCGTGAGCAGCACGCCGAGCACGGCGGCGGCCAGGGCCATGGCCCAGTAGAGCCCCGTGGACTCGGGCGCCAGGACCATGGCCGCGCCAAGGCCCAGGGTCGCCGCCGCCGTGGCCAGCCCCGCCAGCCGTTGCAGGGGGAAGCTCACCGCGCCCTCCCAGAACAGGCGCTGGAGCTTGACGAAGGCCACCAGGCTGCCGAAGAAGGTCACGCTGCCGATGAGCCCCGAGGCCGCCGTGGCCGTGAGGGTCGCCACGTCGCCCGCCAGGGCCTGGGCCGCCACGGGCGAGCCCATGGCCTCCTCGAAGGCCGCCCCGGCCACCAGCACCGAGGCCACGCCGCCAAATCCGTTGAACAGCGCCACGAGCTGCGGCATGGCCGTCATCTCGATGCGCACGGCGGCCACGGCCCCCAGCAGCGCGCCCACCAGCACCCCGGCCAGGATGTACTCGAAGCTCAGGATGTTCTTGTCCAGCAGGGTCACGGCCACGGCCAGCAGCATGGCCAGGGCCGAGAGCATGTTGCCGCGCACGGCGGTGCGCGGGTGGGTCAGGCCCTTGATGCCCAGGATGAACAGCACCGCAGCCAGCAGATAGACGAGATTGATGATGCCCGTGTTCATGGCGCTAGTCCTTCTTGCGGAACATGGCCAGCATGCGGTGGGTGACCAGGAAGCCGCCGACCACGTTGACCGTGGCCAGGGCCACCGCAGCCGTGCCCAGGGCCGTGGTCAGCAGCGTGTGGCCGCTGCCCGCCGAGAGCAGCGCGCCGATGATGGTGATGCCCGAAATGGCGTTGGTGCCGGACATCAGCGGGGTGTGCAGGGTCGGCGGCACCTTGGTGATGACCTCGAACCCGACGAACACCGCCAGCACGAAAATGGTCAGGCCGATGACGAGCGTTTCCATGGCAGGCTCCTGTTTGCGCGGCGTCAGGCGCCGTTTTGGGCGAGGCGTTCCAGCACCAGGGGATGCACCACCTGGCCGTCGCGCGTCACGCAGGTTCCGGTGACGACCTCGTCGTCCTTGTGCAGGTCCACGGCGCCGTCCTGGCTCATGTTGAGCAGCAGGGCGGTGATGTTCCTGGCGTACATGCGGCTGCCGTCCACGGCCAGCTCCGAGGGCAGGTTGGTGGGCCCGAGGATGGTCACCCCGTGGTCGGTCACGGTCTGGTCGGGGCGGGTCAGCTCGCAGTTGCCGCCCGTGGCCGCCGCGAGGTCCACGATCACCGAGCCGGGCTGCATGGCGCGGACCATGTCCGCCGTGACCAGCACCGGCGCCTTGCGCCCGGGCACGGCGGCGGTGGTGATGACCACGTCGCTGGCCGCCACCACGCGGGCCATCAGCTCGCGCTGGCGGCGGTAGAAGTCCTCGCCCATGGCCTTGGCGTAGCCGCCCTTGTCCTCGGATTCCCCGGCGTCCAGCTCCATTTCCACGAACCGGGCGCCCAGGCTCTGGACCTGCTCGCGCACCGCCGGGCGCACGTCGTAGGCCTCGACCACGGCGCCCAGCCTGCGGGCCTGGGCAATGGCCATCAGCCCGGCCACGCCCACGCCGACGATGAAGACCTTGGCCGGGGCCACGGTGCCCGCCGCCGTCATGAGCATGGGGAACATCTTGGGCAGGTGCGTGGCGGCCAGCAGCACGGCCTTGTAGCCCGCCAGGGTGGCCATGGACGACAGGGCGTCCATGCCCTGGGCGCGGCTGATGCGCGGGATGAGCTCCATGGCGAAGAGCGCGGCGCCTGTGGCGGCGACGGCCTGGGCCACGGCGGGGTCCGTGGTCGGGTCGGCCAGGCCGATGAGCACCTGGCCGGGGCGCAGCAGGGCGATATCGGCCTGCCCGGGGCCGGGGTTGGCCCCCGGGGTGCGCACCATGAGCAGCACATCGGCTGCGGCGAACAGCGCGGCGCGGTCGGGCTCCAGGCGGGCGCCCTTGTCGGCGTAGGCGGCGTCGGCAAAGCCCGCGGCCTCGCCCGCGCCCGCCTGCACCAGCACCTCGAAGCCCGCCTTGAGCAGCCGGGGCAGCTCGGAGGGCACCACCGCCACCCGCCGCTCGCCGGGGAAGGTTTCCTTGGGGACAGCCAGGATCATCGCGTTCGTCCTCCTGTTGCGCAATGGGCGCAAGGCTCCCGCCCCTGTACACCAGATCGGCGGCAAAGGCCACACGCCCGCAAGGAAGCCCGGCCCGCCCGCTCAGGGCCCCGAGAAGACGGCCTCGGCCCAGGCCATGGCCTTGTAGTGGGCCACGCCCAGCACCAGCGGCGCCACCTCCAGCCGCCCGGCCAGCGCTTCCACCCCGGCCCAGTCGGCGCCCTCGTAGGCCGCGGCCAGGCGCAGCCACAGGGCGTGGCGGTTGTCGGCCCGCCCGGCCAGGGCGTCCAGCAGCCCCGGGGCCAGGGGCAGGTGGGGCGCCACCTCGGCCATGGGCATGCCCAGCAGGGGCTCCAGCAGCGAGAACAGCCCGAGCAGGAACACCTCGTCGGGGTCATCGCGGGCCGGGGCCTGGCCGCTGGCGGCCAGCTCGAAGAACTTGCCGCGCTGGGCCGAGAGCAAGAGGATCTGGCGGGCCTTGCGGTCCGGGGCGAGGTCCGTGAGCACGGCCACGCGCAGCCAGTTCTTGAGCAGCTTCCAGCCCAGCATGAGCATGGCCTGTTGCAGGGAGCTGATGCGCCCGGTGAAGCCGAAGGCCGGGGAGTTCAGGTACGACAGCAGGCGGAAGCTCAGGGCCGCGTCGTTTTGCAGGGTCCGGGCCAGGGCCTCGAAGTCGGGCTCGGGTTGCTCGATGGCTGCCAGCAGCCGGAAGCGCGAGGCCTCGTGGGAGGTGGGCCGCCGGGCCCGGACCGCCTCGGCGCTGCGGAATAAGCTGCCCTGGAACAGGTCCGCCCCCAGGATGCGGGCCAGGGCCAGGCGCGCGGCGTCGTCCAGCCCCCGGGCCAGGAGCAGGGCGCCCGCGCGGGGCAGGGCCTCCACCAGGGCCCGGGCCTGCCCGGGGTCGGTGCCGTCCAGGTCCAGCAGCACGATGTCCGCCGTGGCGCGGATGGCGGCCTGGGCGCGCGCGGCCTCGTCCAGGGCCAGGGCCACGCTGAAGCCGTCGGCGCGCAGGCCCTGCAGGGCCATGGCCGCCGAGGCGGGCAGGGCGTCGCACCCGGGCACCTCGATCACCGTGCGCTCGGCGGGCAGGGCGTAGGGCGCCTCGTCCAGGATGGAGCGCTCGCCGAAGTTGACGAGCACCTTGCAGCCCTGGCCGAAGAGCGCGTCGGCCAGGGCGATCACCCCGGCGGCGATGTCGGGCATGGGGTCGGGCAGGGAGTCCAGGGTGCAGTCCACACCCGCGTCGGGCCCGGGGGCCAGGTCCGGCCCGAAGGTCACGGCGTAGCCCCAGGTGCGCAGGCGCGCGTCGAACACCGGCTGGCGACTGAAGAGCCGGGTGCACAGGGCGGCCCCGGGGCCGGGCGCGGGGCGGTCATCGGCAGGAGGAGATACCATCATGGAACCTATACCCGCTGCGGCCCGGCGTGGCAAGCCGCACCGGGCTTTGCGGCGGGTTTTGACAAGCGCCCCGGATGCCCGTACACCCACGGCGGCGGCCCCGGGCGCCGCTCCAGGAGGGGAATCATGGCCTACACGATCAAGGAATTGTTGCGCATGCAGGTTGCGCCCGCCCTGGGCTGCACCGAGCCCGTGGCCATCGCCCTGGCGGCCGCCGCCGCCGCGTCGCTGCTGCCCCCCGGCCCTGTGGACTCCGTGGCGCTGTGGATCGACCCCAACATCTACAAGAACGGCCTGGCGGTGACCATCCCCGGCACCGGCGGGCTGTGCGGGCTGGACACCGCCGCCGCCCTGGGCTGCGAGGGCGGCGACCCGGCCCTGGGCCTGGAAGTGCTCGAACCCGTGGACGCCGCCGCCGTGGCCCGCGCCCGGGCCCTGCTCGGCGCCGGGCGCGTGGCCGTGCATCTGCTGGAGGAGCACCGGGGGCTGTACGTGCGGGTGCGCGTGGCCCGGGCCGGGGCCTGGGCCGAGGCCGTCATCGAGGGCGTGCACGACAACATCACCGCCCTTGTGCGCGGCGGCGTCCCCGTGGCGGACAGCCCGCTGCTCGGGCGCGGCGGCGCGCGCGACGGCAGGCCCCTGGAAGACCTGGAGGCCTGGCTGCGCGAGCAGTCCCTGGACACCCTGCTGGGCCTTGTGCCCGGGCTGGACGACGCGGATCTGGAATTCCTGGAGCAGGGTGTGCAGCACAACCTGCGCCTGGCGGCCCACGGGCTGGACAACAGCGTGGGCCTGGGCGTGGGCGCGACCCTGGAGCGCCTGGTGCGCCAGGGGTTGCTGGGCCGGGACATGATGTCCGCCGCGCGCATCCTGACCTCGGCGGCCGCCGACGCGCGCATGGGCGGGGTCAAGCTCCCGGCCATGAGCTCCGCCGGGTCCGGCAACCACGGGCTGACGGCCATCCTGCCCATCCAGGCCGTGTTCGGCTTCACCCAGGCCACGGACCGCGCGCGCCTGGAGGCCGTGGCCCTGTCCCACGCCGTCACGGCCTACGTGAAGGCCTACACGGGGCGGCTGTCCGCGGTGTGCGGCTGCTCGGTGGCCGCCGGGGCGGGCGCCACGGCGGGCGTGGCCTACCTGCTGGGCGGCGGCCCGGCGCACATCGCCGGGGCCATCAAGAATCTCATCGAGGACCTGGCCGGGGTCATCTGCGACGGCGCCAAGGCGGGCTGCGCCCTGAAGCTGGCCACGGCGGCGGGCACCGCCGTGCAGGCCGCGCTGTTCGCCCTGCAGGGGGTCAACGTCAGCCATACCGACGGCATTGTCGGCGCCTCGCCCGAGCAGACCATGCGCAACGTGGGCACCCTGTCCACCCAGGGCATGATCGAGACCGACCGCACCATCTTGCGCATCATGCTGGAGAAGCATTTCCCGGGCATCTGGGGCCCCCGGCCCGGGGGTTTGGGGGGGCGGCCCGCGGCGCATTGCGCTGCGGGCCGCCCCGCGTCTTTCTTATGGATTTGCGGGGAAAGATTGGTATATAAACTATTGCGGAATGCAAAGACGCCGATAGGGCGTTGGATGGGGGTATGTGTGGCTGGCCGTGCGGGCCGGCTGCCTGGGCGGGGTCGGGCCCGCGCGGGGCAACGCGAGAGCAAGGAGGCAGTGATGCTGCGGCAATTTTCCATCGGCAAACGGATTTTCCTGGTCCTGCTGGTCATGGTGTTGTTCATCGTCGGGGTCGTGAGCGCGTTTTTGTCCAACGCGGGCACCATCCGCGACCTGAGCGTCGGGGAGATCAGCGACCAGATGGTCGAGGGCCAGAAGCAGAAACTCCAGGTGGCGACCATGACCATCGCCGAGACCCTGGGCGTGCTGCTGCGCGCCGTGCCCGACCCCGAGGGCCGCGTGGAGCTGATTCGCGCCGTGGTGGATCCCATCCGCTTCGAGGACGACAAGTCCGGCTACTATTTCGTCTACCAGGGCACGGTGAACGTGGCCCTGCCCCCGGCCCACGACAAGCAGGGCACCGACCTGGGCGGGCTCAAGGACCCCAACGGCGTCTACCTCGTGCGCGAGCTGGCCGCCCTGTCCGCCCAGGGCGGCGGGTTCGTGCAGTACATCTGGCCCAAGCCCGGCGCGGGCGACCAGCCCAAGCTCTCCTACGCGACCATGATTCCCGGCACGGACTACTGGATCGGCACCGGCGTGTACATCGACAACGTGGACGCCGCCAAGGCCGAGATCGCCCGGACCATCTCCGACGTGGTGGCCGCCAGCACGGCCTGGATCGTGGGCGTGCTGGCGGCGGTGTTCCTGCTGCTGGTGCTGCCCCTGGCGCTGCTCATCGTGCGCAGCATCACCCGGCCCATCGCCCAGGCCACCCGGGCGGCGGGCGACATCGCGGGCGGCAACTACGCCGTGGAGCTGGAGGCCCAGGGCCGCGACGAGGCCGCGCACCTGGAACAGGCCCTGAACAGCATGGCCGCCACCCTGCGCCACAACATCGAGGAAATCACCGCCAAGACCGCCGATGCCCAGGAAAAGGCCGCCGCAGCCCAGGCCGCCCAGGGCGAGGCCGAGCAGGCCAAGGCCCAGGCCGAGCGCGCCCGGGCCGAGGGCCTGCTGCACGCGGCCCAGCGCCTGGAGCAGGTCGTGTTGCGCGTCTCCACCGCCACCGAGCAGATATCGGCCCAGGCCGACGAGATCAGAAGCGGCACGGACGTGCAGCGCGACCGGCTGCAGGCCACGGCCACGGCCATGGAGGAGATGAACGCCACGGTGCTCGAAGTGGCGCGCAACGCGGGCACCGCCGCCGAGCGCGGCGTGGACGTGCAGACCAAGGCCCGCGACGGCGCCGACGTGGTCGAGCGCTCGGTGCAGGCCATGCAGACCACCCGCCAGCAGGCCCATACCCTGCAGGAGAGCATGAACGCCCTGGGCCATCAGGCCGAGGCCATCGGCCAGATCATGACCGTGATCACCGACATTGCCGACCAGACGAACCTGCTGGCGCTCAACGCGGCCATCGAGGCCGCGCGGGCGGGCGACGCCGGGCGCGGCTTCGCCGTTGTCGCCGACGAGGTGCGCAAGCTGGCCGAGAAGACCATGACCGCCACCAAGGAGGTCGGCGACTCCATCAAGGCCATCCAGGGCGTGGCCGCGCAGAACATCTCGGGCATGCAGGCCGCCGTGCGCGACCTGGAAGAGGCCTCGGAGCTGGCCAACCGCTCGGGCGAGGTGCTGGGCGAGATCGTGCATGGCACCGAGGAGAGCGCCGAGCAGATCCGCTCCATCGCCACCGCCGCCGAGGAGCAGTCCGCCGCGTCGGAGGAGATCAACCAGGCCATCGAGGAGATCAACTCCATTGCCGGAGACACGGCGCGCGGCGTGGCCGAGACCACCCAGGCCCTGGGCGACCTGGCCGAGCAGGCCGGGGCCCTGTCCGCCCTGGTGGCCGAGCTCAAGCGCGAGGGCGGGGCGGCGTAGCCCCCGGCGCCCGGGCCGCGCAACAGCAGGTCCGGCGCGCTGCGCCGGGCCAGACAACAGGGCCCCGCCCGGCGCACGCCGGGCGGGGCCCTTGCCTGTCGGGCCGGGGGGGGCCCGGTCTACTTTGTGGGCTCCAGGATGCGCGTTTCGATCTGTCCGGCCAGCAGCTGGGCGAACTTTTCGGCGTCGGTCTTGCTGCCTTCGCCCGTGCCGTAGTGCATGGGAATGGCGATTTCGGCCTTCACGTCGCTGGCGCTCTGCGCCGCGTCGGCCACGGAGTTCATGGTGTAGGTCTGACCCAGGGGCATGAGCGCCACGTCGCAGTCGATGGCCTGCATCTCGGGGATGCGCTCGGTGTCGCCCGCGTGGTAGAGGGTCATGCCCGCGCCGCTCACGACGTAGCCCACCCATTTGTTGCTTTTGGGGTGGAACTTGGTCTTGCTGATGTTGTAGGCGGGCACGGCCTCAATGCGCACCCCGGCCACATCGGCACCCTCGCCGGGCAGCAGGTTGATGACCTCGGCCTTGTCCACGAATTTGAGCTTGGAGTTGCAGTCCCTGGGGGCGATGATGACGGTCTTGTCCGTGGCGATCTTTTTCAGGGCGTCGGTGGACAGGTGGTCGTTGTGGCTGTGGGTGATGCAGATGATGTCGGCCTTGGGCGCCGTGTCGGGCAGGGCGATGGGGTCGATGTACAGGCTCGGGCCGAAGGCGGCGGTGTGGAAGGTGGACTGGCCGTACCAGGACAGGCTGTCGGCCAGCCGCGCGGCGTCGCCTGCCAGGGCGGATGCGGCCAAAAGCAGCACGGCGGCCAGGGCGCAAAGAACTCGGCGCATGAAAGAGCACTCCTTGTGTTGAAGGGATGGCGGTGCGGGCCGGGGCCCGGGGCTCCTTCTGCATACTGCAACGCCGCAGCGAAGGGAAGGGGGCGCGGGCGGCGGCGGGTCAGTCGGCGGCGGGCTTCCAGTCCTTCAGGCCGTAGCGGGCCAGCAGCTCCGCCAGCTGGCCCGAGGCCCGCAGGGCGCGCCAGCCCTCGGTGAAGACGCGCGCGTATTCCCCGGCCCGGGGCTGGAGCGGGGAGAAGGCGATGTACACCGGGTCGGCCTCGCCCTGGGCTCCGGCGTAGCGGATGGTGCTTGCTTGCTCGAAGTGCTTGAGGAAGTGGAGACCGACGGCCACATCGCTGACCACCACGTCAATCCGCGACGAGGCGAGCATCCTGAAGTTGCGCTCCCGGGCGTCGTTGCCCTGGGTGACGACCACGCCCGGCGAGCCGGGCATCTGGGACACCACGGCGGCGAACTCCTCGCCGTAGTCGTAATCGGCGATGAGCGCCACGCGCAGCCCGCGCAGGGATTCCAGGCCCTGGTACGTCCAGGGCGAGTCGGCGCGCACGAAGAAGCCGTTGTCGGAGTGGCCGATCTCCTCGTCGGGGAACACGAGCTCCGGCGCCTCGGGGCGCGAGGCGCCCACCACGGCGTCCAGGCGCCCGCCCCGGACCTCGGCCAGGGCCCGCGTCCAGGGCAGCAGACGGTAGTCCACATCCAGGCCCACCTGGGCGAAGATCAGCCGCGCGGCCTCGATGGCGAAGCCTTCGCGCTCCGAGCCTGGCTCGCAGTTGTAGGGGCACCAGGGGTCGGCGGCGATGGTCACCGTGTATCCGGCGGCCGGGTGCGCCAGGGTGCAGAGCAGGGCCAGGGTCAGCAGCAATATCTTCATCGGCGGTGTTGTCCTTGCCCGCTCAGGGCTTGAGGATGCCGTTGGCGCAGGCGTCGTCGAGGATGTCCTCGACCACGGGCCACAGCTCGGGCATCCCCTGGCGGATGGGGGCCATGCGCCGCTCCACCTGGGTCCGGGCGATGTCGTACAGCCGCCAGGTGCCGCCCTGGGTGTTGCGGTTCTGGAACAGCACCTGGAAGCGGTCCAGGGAGTTGGCGAAACGCGCCTCGGGCGTCTGCCCGGCCTCGAATTCGTCCCACAGGGCGCGCAGGGCGGCCCCGGTCTCCGGCGGCAGCAGGCCGAAGATGCGGTCCGCCGCAGCGCGTTCGCGCTCGGCCTTGTCGCGGGCTGCGGCCTCGTCGTAGCAGAAGGTGTCCCCGGCGTCGATTTCGATGACGTCGTGCAGCAGGAGCATGGTCACCACGCGGGGCACGTCCACGGGGCCGGAGGCGTACTCGGCCAGCACCACGGCCATGAGCGCCGTATGCCACGAGTGCTCGGCGCTGTTTTCGCGGCGCGACCCGTCCATGACGAGGTTGCGCCGCCGGACCTGCTTGAGGGCGTCCAGGGTTTCGATGAAGGCGATCTGGCCTTCGATGCGTGTGGGATCGATGGGCATCTCTTGGTTGTGGGTCCCGGAGCCAGGACCCTACGCCCCGGGCCGGGGGTTTGGCAAGGCCGGGGAGGCGCACTTCGTTGCCCGCGCGCCACTGCCCTGCGCCCCGGCAGGGGGCCGGGGCGCAGGGGCGCAGGCGCGGGGTGCGGGGGGGTCAGCCCTGGGCGGTGAGGCTGGCCTCGGTCTTGAGCAGCACTTGTGCGCTGTGGTGCAGGGCCTGGTGCTCGTCCTGCGCCAGGGGGGACTCGGCCACCAGCTCGATGCCGTCTTCGCCGATGACGCACGGCAGCGACAGGCTCACGTCGGGCAGCCCGTAGCGCCCCTTGGCGGCGGTGGACACCGTGAGCACGCTCTTTTCGTCGCGCACGATGGCCTCGACGATGCGGCACAGGGCCACGCCCACGGCGTAGGCCGTGGAGCCCTTGCGGGCGATGATTTCGTAGGCCGCGCGGCGCACGCCGTCCTGGACGCGCTCGCGGAAGGCGGCGTCGAAGGCCACGCCGCGCCCGGCGCAGAAGTCCGCCAGGGGGATGCCCGAGACGTTGGCCCGGCTCCAGACGGCCAGCTCCGAGTCGCCGTGCTCGCCGATGATATGGGCGTGCACGCCGCGCACGTCCACGCGCAACTCCTCGGCCAGCATCTGGCGCAGGCGCGAGCTGTCGAGCACCGTGCCCGAACCCATGACCCGCGAGGCCGGGAAGCCCGTCTGGGCCAGCAGGCGGTGGGTCAGCACGTCCACGGGGTTGGTGGCCACGATGAGGATGGGCGCCCCGCCCAGGGCCATGAGCTCCGAGGCGATGGAGCGCACCACGGCGGCGTTGTTGTCCAGCAGTTCCAGGCGCGTCTGCCCGGGCTTCTGCCCGGCCCCGGCGGTGATGACCACGATGTCCGCCCCGCGGCAGGCCTCGAAGCCGCCGGAGCGAATGTCCATGGGCCCGATGAGGGGCAGGCCGTGGCGCAGGTCCATGGCCTCGCCCTCGGCCCGCTCTGCGTCCACGTCCACCACCACGATTTCGTTGACCAGCCGCTTGAGGGACAGGGCGTAGGCGAATGTGGCACCCACGCGGCCCATGCCGATGATGGCGACCTTGGCGCGTTTGCTTTTCATGTGCTTCTCCCGGGTTGGAATGCCGATGGGGGCAATATGCTCAATCTAGCAGCATAGGCCACGGGCGGGCAAGGCCTGCGGCAAGCCCCGTCCGCCGCGCCTCAGGCGATCCAGCGGCGGCGGATGTTGCGCAGGCTCAGGGCGAACAGCGCCGCGCAGAAGGCCGCCAGGGCGCCCAGGTCCAGGGCCAGGGGCAGCGCGCCCGCGCCCTGCACCGTCTCGCGGAGGGCGTCGGCCCCGTAGGTCAGCGGCAGGGCGTAGGACAGGGGCCGCAGCAGCGCGGGCAGGCGCTCGATGGGGAAGAACAGCCCGCACAGGAAGAGCATGGGGAAGCGGAAGAAATTGGAGAAGGTCTGGGCCTCGAAGACCTCGCTCACGGCCACGGCGATGAACAGCCCCAGGAAGGTGGAGGCCACGGCCACCAGCACCACCGCCGCCGTGAACGGCGCCCAGGCCAGCGCCGAAAGGTCCATGAACAGCGCGGCCATGGCAACGGGCACGAAGGCGTTGGCCACGCCGAAGAGGATGGCCCCGCCGGTCTTGGCCAGCATGAGCAGCTCCAGGGGGATGGGCGCCAGCAGCAGGCGCTCGAAGGAGCGGTGCTTCTTCTCGAAGGTCACGGTCACGGCCAGCATGGAGGTGGTGCCGAAGAGCACGGAGACCGCCACCAGCCCCGGCAGCAGCCCGGCCACGTCGTCCAGCCCGCCGCCCGAGCGCACCAGGAACATGCCCGTCCAGGCCAGGGGGAAGAGCAGCCCCCAGCTCACGTTGGGCGGCTTGAGGTAGTAGGTGCGCATGTCCTTGACCAGAATGTTCCAGAAGGCGATCCAGGTCTTCATGCCTTGCCTCCGCCGTTGGCGTTTTTCCCGTTGCCCTTGCCCGCGTCCAGGGCCCCGGCGTCCAGCCCGGTGACGCGCACGAACACGTCCTCCAGGGTCGGGCGCGCCCGGCGGGCCTCCAGCACGCGGACGCCCCGCTCGTCCAGGTGGCGCACCAGCGGCGCCACGGGGATGGGCGCGCGGGCCTCCACGCGCACCCGGTCCGGCTCCAGCACCGGGAACTCCAGGTCCGGGAAGGCTTCGGGCAGCCCGGCGCCCGTGGCTGCGTCCAGCCCCGCGCAGGCGATGAGCAGGGCGTGGCGGTCGCGCACGGGCTCCAGCAGGGCGTCCAGGGTGTCCTCGCGCACCACGCGTCCGGCGACGATGAAGGCCACCCGGTCGCACAGCCGCTCGGCCTCCTCGATGTGGTGCGTGGTCAGGAAGACGGTGGTGCCGCCGCCGCGCAGGGTGGCGATCAGCTGGCGCAGCTGGCGCGCGCTGGCCACGTCGATGCCCGAGGTCGGCTCGTCCAGGAACAGGATGGGCGGGCGGTGGATGATGCCTGCGGCCACGGTCAGCCTGCGTTTCATGCCCTTGGAGTAGCCTGCGAATTTGCGCTCCCCGGCCTGGGTCAGGCCGAAGGTCTCCAGCAGCTCCCGGGCCCGGGCCCGGCGCTCGGCGCGGCCCATGCCGTAGAGCGCGGCGCAGAAGCACAGGTTCTCGAAGCCGGTCAGCTCGGGGTAGAGGTTGCTCTCGTCGGGCACCACGCCGATGAGGTGCTGGGCGGCCCGGGGCCGGGCCGTGCAGTCCAGCCCCGCGATGCGGATGGTGCCCGCGTCGGGCCGGGCCAGGCCCGTGAGCATGGTGATGGTCGTGGTCTTGCCCGCGCCGTTGGGGCCCAGGAACCCGAACAGCGAGCCCCGGGGCACGGCCAGGGAGATCCCGGCCACGGCCTGCACGTCGCCGAAGCGTTTGGCGAGGCGGTCCACCTCGATGGCATGGGTCATGGCTGTGCGCTCCTGGCCCCGCGCGGGGCCGTTGCGGTCAGAGCAGTTGGGCGAAGAGTCTGAGGCTCAGGGCGAAGAGCACCAGGCTGAACAGGACACGGATGGTCCGGCCCTGGAGCTTGTGGCTCATGAGCCGGGCCCCGGCCAGCCCCCCGAGGACGCAGGCCCCGGCGGCGGGTAGCACGAAGGCCCAGTCCACGGCGGCCATGGAGGCGTAGCCCGCGAAGCCCGTAAGGGACGAGAAGCAGACGATGAAGGTCGAGGACGCGGCGGCCACGCGGGTGGGCACGCCCAGGGCGTAGATGAGCAGCGGCACCACGAACACCCCGCCGCCGATGCCCAGCAGCCCGCCCAGCAGCCCGATGCAGCCGCCGATGATCAGCCCGCCGATGATGCGCGCGCGGCGCGAGGCGCTGGCCCTGGCCTCGGCGGGCGGCGGGAAGAGCATGCGCACCCCGGCTGCGGCCAGGACCACGGCCATGACCAGCAGAAACGGCCCCGGGGGCAGGCGCAGGTTCAGCCCGGCGCCCAGGGGCGCGGCCAGGCTGGAGGAGACGATGAGCGGCAGGCACAGGCTGTAGTCCACCATGCCCTTGCGGGCGTAGGTGTACGCGGCGGCCCCGGCGCCCACGAGGTTCAGCAGCAGCGAGGCCGACGCAGCCCCGGCCTTGGGCATGCCCAGGACCACGAACAGCGGCGAGAAGAGCAGCCCGCCGCCCAGGCCGACCATGGTCAGGACCATGGAAATGAAGAAGATGGCCACGACGAGGGACAGGGTCAGGTGCAGCATGGCGACCGCCTGGGCTGTTGGAGGGTGCGTTCGCGGGTCGGGGCCGGTCTGGCCGGGGAGCGCGGGGCGGCCGGGGGCGCCGGTTCCGGGGCGCGCGTGGGGGGCGGGGCCGACGGGCCGCCCGCAAGGGGCGCCCTGCGGCCTGGCCGCCAACGGTCCGGCCCCGGGCGCATGTCTCCATGCGCGGCGGTCCTGGTCGTTTTCTGCGTCGTTCCTCGTGCCATCGTCAGCGGCCTGCGGAAGGATTGTGGAACGGCCCGCTAGGGCGCGTCGGGCGTTCCCGGCCCCGGGGCCGCGCCGTCCGGGGGCGCCGGGGTGGGGGCGAGCAGGGCGGCGGCCATGCCCGCCCAGGCGGCCAGGGTGCGCTCGTTCAGGCGGTAATGCACGAAGTAGCCGCGTTTCTCGGCGGCCACGAGGTCCGCGTCGCGCAGCACGCGCAGGTGCTGCGAGGCGGCGGCGGGGGTGATGCCCAGGTGGCGGGACAGGGCGTTGACGCACAGGGTGCGGCCCCGCAGCAGTTCGACGAGCCGCAGGCGCGTCTCCACCGAGAGCACCTTGAAGATCCGGGCGGCCTTGGGGGCGTGGAGCATGATCGGGCGCATTGTTTAAGTCCTCGCGCAGATACCATAATGAAGCGTCGTCAGGGCGTCAAGGCGGAGGGGTTTCTTTTTTTGAATCAAAGTGTTGTGGTATGTTTTCTGGAGGAGGCGGGGCAACGGTCGGGCTGGTGCGCCGGGGTTGCAGGAGCGGGCAGGGCGATTGGCGCGCCGGAGCGCTGTGGCTGCGAGCGTGGGGCGGAGGAGCGAAGCGCCGCATGCGCGGGATGTCGGGCTGGTCGTGGTTGCACGCGTGGGGCGGGCCCGCGACGATGCGCTTGATCTTCTCCATCGCGGGCTGGTCGCGGCTGCGCACGTGGGCGAAGGAGCCTGGCCCGGGCGGAGCGGACCAGGGGCAACGCCGTGGCTGGCACGCGGGGCGGGGAGTTGTTTCCCGGAAAGTCCGTGTTGCGGTCTTGACGCTATTACGAAAAGCGATTACGGTTTCCGTAATAGAAACCCGGAGGGCCCATGGACACGGCGGACAGCAAGGCGTTGCAGCGCGAAATTCTGCTCGGTTTCTGGAAGATCCACATCCTGCACCATGCCGCCCAGGGGCCGGTGGTGGGGCAGTGGATGCTCCAGGAGCTGCGCCACCACGGCTACGAGGTCAGCCCCGGCACGCTGTATCCGCTGCTGCACCGCATGGAGCGCCTGGGCTGGCTGTGCTGCACGGGGGCCGAAGGGGCGGGGCCCAAGGCCCGGCGGCCCCTGCGGGCCACGGCTCGCGGCCGCGAGGTGCTGGCCGCCGCCCTGCGCCAGCTCCAGGAGCTGCAATCCGAAACCACGCAACCCGACGCGCGCCCGCAGGCGCCGTCCCCTGGCCCCGCCGGGGCCGAGGAGTCCTGACCATGACCGCGCTGCTTGTCGTCTGCCTCGCGTCCCTGGGGGCTGCGGGGTTGACCCTGTATTCCGGCTTCGGGCTGGGCACGCTGCTGCTGCCCGTGTTCGCCCTGTTCTTCCCGGTGGAGGTGGCCGTGGCGGCCACGGCCCTGGTCCACGGCGCCAACAACGCCTTCAAGATCGCCCTGGTGGGCCGCCATGCCGACCGCGACCTGGTACTGCGCTTCGGCGTGCCCGCCATTGCGGCGGCCTTCGTGGGGGCGGCGGCCCTGGGCTGGGTGGCGCATTTCGGCGAGCTGGCGCGCTACAGCCTGGGGGGCCGCGAGGCGGTGATCACGCCGCTCAAGCTGGCCATGGCCGGGCTCATGGCCGCCTTCGCGGTGCTGGAGCTTTCGCCGCGCCTGCGCGGGCTGCGCTTCTCGCGGCGCTGGCTGGTGCTGGGCGGGCTGCTGTCGGGGTTCTTCGGCGGGTTCTCGGGGCACCAGGGCGCGCTGCGCTCGGCCTTCCTGGTCAAGGTGGGCATTTCCACCCAGGCCTTCGTGGGCACCAACGCGGTCATCGGCTTCCTGGTCGATCTGGCGCGCATCGCCACCTACGGCGCGCTGCTGGCCGGGCCCGGCGGCGCGCTGCTGGCCGGGGCCGGGCAGTGGCCCCTGGTGCTGGCCGGAACGCTCTCGGCCTTCGCCGGGGTGCTGCTGGCCAAACGCTACCTGCACAAGGTGACCATGGCCGCCGTGCAGACCCTCACGGGCGTCCTGCTGCTGGCCATCGCCCTGGCCCTGGGCTCGGGGCTGGTGTAGGGCCGGGGAGGGCGCAACCCCGCCGCGCCGCGCGCCCGGTGGCGGCAACCGGCAGCCATGCCGGGAGAAGTGCAAGAAAAAGGGCTGATGTGGCGTTTTGCCGCATCAGCCCTTGTCTTTCGTGGCTCCCCGTGTGCAACCCTCTTCATAACCGTTCTCTTTCTCCCGCAGTTAACCAAAAACTTTCAGTTTCCAATGTTTACAAAGACCAGGGCTCCAACGGCGCAGATACCCAGTTCTGCCGTCCGCAGCGGCTTGGTGCGAAACACTGGGTTAAAAAACGGGATATAAATGAGGATCAACTGCAGGGTCAGTGTGACGCCAATGGCCAACAACAGCACCGGGTTGCTGAGCCAGGATTACGTAAGCAGCGATTGCGTTTTTTTGCGCACACACGGCGCGTAGGCCATCTGGCAGAACGTCAGCATGGTGAACACCATGGTCTGCCAGGCGCCAGAACCAGTACCCGGTCCCAACCGAGATCAGGCCCATGACGAGAATCTTCCAGGCCTTTTTCTTTCCCTTTCCGATTAGTTCGTTGGGGCCGTAGTGCTCATAGCGGTGACGGGCTTCTTTGGAAGCAAGGCCCCTCTCGGACGATTGCAGGTTCTCTGCGGCCTCGGATAGATGAAGCTGTTGCCAGTTGACCGGTTTTCCTCCTGTTTTACGCATGGTTTTTCCTGCCCCATTCTATGAATGGCCAATGGCTCTTCAGCCAGTCCACAATCCGGCTCAGAAACGAGGGATCTTCGATCTGTTCCGCTGTCAAGGTATCGTTTTGCAATCGTTTTGCGCGTTTCGCGGGTGCCGGATGACTCGACAAAAAGGAGTGACTGCCGCCCAGGGCCGCCAGTTTCATCAAAGCGGAAATCGCCGGTTGGATGTTTTGCTCTTTCTGTTTCATAAACATAACGCCGAAGTTATCGGCCTCGCGCTCTTCCTGCTGCGAGAACTGGGCATTCAGAAGGTTTTCGGTCAATGCACCGACAGCGGAGCGTGCAATGTTGCCGACTTCGTTTTGCTGGCTGGCGATAGCTTTGCGGACGGCGCTGCCGGCATATGCCAGCCTGAGCTTTTCCTTGACGTGATTCTCCACCACATGGCCGATTTCATGGCCAATGACAAAGACAAGTTCACCGTCGGTCATCATGTCCATCAAGCCGCTGTAAATCCTGATAGTACCATCGGCCATGGCGAAGGCATTGACGGTCGGGGAAAGATAAACCTTAAAGTCGAATTCATGTCCTTCGATCTTGCGGTGACTGCCGGCAAGCCTTTCCAGCCGCTTTGCGTGCGGGTTGTCGGGTGGGGCCACTTTGTGCTTCCGGTCGGACTGCTGCGCAACCTCGACAGCCAGGCGCTGAACGTCCTCGTCGTCCAGGGTCACCGCCCGGACGGCATCCGCCCCGGCCTGAAGTGCCATTCCGACATCCGTATCCTCACAGCCGACAGAAAAAAGACTCAGGATAACGATGAGGGCAAAATATGCTCTGGCCATAGAATTCACCGTTAGAAATCGAACAGCTCCCCCAGAAGTGATTTATGCTTTTTCTTCTTGTAGTGATAATCGCCCTTGTCATGACCCCTCGAACGGTCATGATACGCTTCACGCTCCCGGGGCGGAGACGGCTGCCCTGCCGAGCGCTCGATGATCTTGTCCAGCTCCCCGCGATCCAGCCAGACGCCCCGGCATTCGGGACAATAGTCGATCTCGATTCCTTGACGATCGGCCATCACTATGTTTACCTCTTTACAGATTGGACACTTCATGGAAAACCTCCTTACGGTCAAAAGTTGTTGATGTTTTCTGTTGACAAGATGCAATCCTCCCTTTGCCAAACTCCCATGGCAAGCCGGGTCGTGAGTTTGTCGCAAGGCCGTCGCGAGTTCCACAATCTCAATCATCCGACCCCCGATGGGCAGTAGCGTCTTCGTCAACCCAATCCTCCTCAGTGTAGGACATACCCTTTCGACCCGGAACTTTCCGAGTGGGCCCGGGCCGGTAAAAGGGTCAGATTTGGGGGCCGTAACAGAAGGTTTCGAACCGGTACTGTTTCTTTGACGGGTTCCACTGGTCGATGATCATTTCCACCGGCATCCGGCAGTTCCAGATGCAGGTCGTGCATTTGGAATCATAAGTCCGGGAACAGAGGTTCGTCTAAAAGCTGTGGCTCACTGATGCTTGACTGAAATCTTTTGAAGCGCCCGAAGTGTAATTTTGATTATCTCACTCCTGTGCCACAACCGCATGCGCGGCCCCCAAGTCCCTGTTCCCCTGCTGACCAGCAGCGTCATTCCATTTATATTGTATCGGCCTGCAATAAAAGGATAAATTCTTTGAACGAGATAGGCAAAGGGCCAAATCTGTCCACCATGAGTGTGACCCGACAGCATTAGTTCGACCCCGGCCTGAGCGGCGCGGTCGGTTTGCCAGGGCGTATGTGACAACAGAATCGTTGCCCCCTCCGGACGATTGGCAAGCGCAGATGCCAGCGGATCGCCATCGATACTTCGACGCCGGTGATTGGTCAGGTCGTTCACGCCGGACAAGATAAGGCCCGGAGCTGGCTCAGCCCATTGATTTTCAAGACGGTGAAAACCTGCCTGTTCCAATACTTTGAGGCCGGCTTCACTACTTTGATGAGATTCGTGATTGCCGTCGACGAACCATTTCCCAAGAGGAATGCTCAGGTGGTTCAAGGCCGGGATGGCATTTGGCATGGCGCCATGCCCCTCGAAAATATCCCCTATAAAAACTAATAGATCAGGTTGCAGAGCCTGAATTTGCGCTATCCGATC
Source organism: Desulfocurvus vexinensis DSM 17965 (assembly GCF_000519125.1). Lineage (NCBI taxonomy): Bacteria > Pseudomonadati > Thermodesulfobacteriota > Desulfovibrionia > Desulfovibrionales > Desulfovibrionaceae > Desulfocurvus > Desulfocurvus vexinensis. Next base: position 16,611 of record NZ_JAEX01000007.1, on the reverse strand, counting down.
ATCCATCCATCGGCTGCCAAGAATAGAACCAAGGTGTGTGTCGGAGACGGCCACCACCACCTTGCGGTCCAACTCGGCCGGCAGGCTGGGAAGGGCCACTTCGTAGGAGACCACCGCAGGTGCGCGAAGACCTTGAACCAAGGCGAAGGCAGCCATTATGACTCCTGCCACCAGCGCCCAGCTAAAAAGGGTCGGTCTCCATCTTTTAAAAAAGAGTCCAAACAGGGTGCAAAGTTCAACAACGAAAAGCACTGTTGAGATAAGAAACACTGATCCCAGTAAAACCATCCCCATAAACTCGATTGCACCGCCCACAGCGCCCGTTTTTTGGTGCCCAAGGGTCCGAGCAAAGAAAAAAACAGCCCAGAGGATTGCACCGATCCCAATGACGCCGTTGCGAGGAAAACGTTGTTTTAGTGCGGGTATCGATCTTGCGCGCCATAAAACATATACGAGCATCACCGTGTACGCCGTTGTCAGAACGATGCCGAACATGTCGTACCCTCCAAAACCAAGGGAACCAACCCAAGGGAACTCAAATGTATTTGTAGGTTATATTGGCTTTCATCGCCCTTACAGCGGATCATTTTGGGTGCGCCTCGCAAGTTAGATAGGCAACAAGCATGGTGACCACTTCATCAACGAAAGTGGTTCGGGGGATGAATTGATCGTCGGGATGAGCTGCGAACCGATGGGTCAGACTCTCGACGCTCTGTACGACCAAGAAGCAGGTATGCTCCAGGCCGGTTTGCCGAACCTCAGGATATAGACGCAGAAGCCCGGCCACAGTTTTGGCGGCATGTCGTTCGGCTTCCAGTAAGACGTGGTGGACTCGTTCGGGCAGTGGGGTCTCCTCGAGTAGGATATGCTGCAGGCGCGGCTGCCGGGAGTGCATCTCCAGCATCCCCGTTACATATTCATGCAGGGCCTCGCTTAGGCTATGCTGCTCAACTACCATATGTCCAACCCATTCGTGCAGGCGATGGTCGGTATCGGCGATATGCCGCTCGAGTAGCGCCACGGCGATCGCCTCCTTACCTGGAAAATACTGATACAGCGTTCCAATGGACACTCCCGCCCGTTCAGCGATGCGGTTGGTTGTACCTGATGCGTAGCCGTGGGCCTCAAAAACCTGAGCAGCAGCTACGAGAACCATATCCACCGTGGCCTTGGAACGATTTTGAACTGGCTGTTTTCGGGGATTAAGGCGCTGTTTGCGAGCTGTCATATCCATTTCCAGAATGCGAGTTGACTTAAAGTGAGTTTTAACTCATATTATAATAAACTGTCAACACGATTTAATATAAGGTTTCATCATTACTATGGCATTGATGAATTAAATGATAACCGAATAATAAATATAAAATTAATATCATTTATTCGCAATTGGTGGTTCTGCTCAGAGAGCTGACACCAAATTGTCTCTATGGTACGCATAGGAGTCTTTATGACCGATCCGCGTGAAGGCATGAAAAAGGAGTCACTAAAAGGGACCCCGTCCGGCGCTGCGGTTCTGGACCTTGGGGGGATGTCCGGACTCAGCGAAGAAAATGCTCGCGTCCGGTTTGAGGATGAAGGTCCGAACGAGCTTCCGACACAGAAAAAGCGCAGTCTGCTGACCATCGGCCTGGAGGTTGCCCGTGAGCCCATGTTTCTCATGCTCGTTGCCGCCGGAAGCTTGTACCTTCTCATGGGCGAGCCGGCCGACGCGCTGATGCTGCTCGGCTTCGTGTTTGTCGTCATGGCTATTACCATCATCCAGGAACGGCGCACTGAACGCTCGCTTGAAGCGCTGCGCGATCTGTCGAGTCCCCGCGCCCTGGTTATTCGCGATGGCGTGCATCGGCGTATCGCTGGCCGCGAGGTGGTCAGGGGCGACCTGGTCGTCCTTTGCGAAGGCGACCGGGTGCCAGCAGATGGACTGTTGCGACGCGGCATCAACCTTTCGACGGATGAGTCGCTGTTGACCGGCGAATCCGTCCCAGTCAGGAAAGTCGCATCGGAAAAAGTGCAAGGTTTGGACAAACCGGGTGGCGATGACCTGCCCTCGGTATTCTCCGGAACCTTGGTCACCGCCGGCCAGGGCATTGCCGAGATTGTTGCCACCGGAGTCGATTCGCAGCTCGGAAAGATCGGCAAGGCGCTGGAGCGTGTCGAGCCGGAACCGACCCTTTTGCAGAAAGAAACAAGGCGACTTGTTCGCACCTTCGCCATTGTGGGGCTCATGGCCTGCGCACTTGTGGTCGTGGTCTTTGCGGTCACGCGCGGAGGGGGCGCCGATGTCTGGAAGCAAGGCTTGCTCGCCGGCATTGCCATGGCCATGGCCACCCTGCCCGAAGAGTTCCCGGTGGTGTTAACGGTCTTTTTGGCCCTGGGCGCCTGGCGCATCTCGCGCAGCCAGGTACTGACCCGGCGGATGCCGGCAGTGGAAACGCTTGGGGCGGCCACGGTCCTGTGCGTCGATAAGACCGGAACGCTAACCCAAAACCGGATGACCCTGCGCAAGCTTGCTGTATCCGCAAGCACCGTCGATTTGGCGAATCACCAGGATGGGCTGCCCGAGGAGCTGCATAGCCTGCTCGAAAACTCCATCCTGGCCAGCAAGCGTGACCCCTTCGACCCCATGGAGCGGGCGCTGCACGAGGCCGGCGACCGGCTGATCAAAGACACGGAACACCTGCATCCGGGGTGGTCCCTGGCACACGAGTACCTGCTAACCCCAAGCTTGCTTGCCGTGAGTCATGCGTGGCTCACAGGAAATGGCGACGAAGTTGTAGTGGCATCCAAAGGGGCTCCCGAGGCCATCGCGGATCTCTGCCATCTGAGTGCGGAAGATCACCAGGTGCTTACTCGACAAGTGGATTCCCTTTCGTCTCAGGGCCTTCGCGTTCTCGGGGTCGCACAGGGATTCGCGAGCAGGGGGAATTTACCCGAGGCACATCACGACCTTTCACTGGAGCTGGTCGGCCTGCTCGGGTTCGAGGATCCTTTGCGTCCGACAGTACCTGCTGCTGTCGCTGAATGCCGGGCTGCCGGTGTTCGCGTGGTGATGATCACCGGCGACTATCCCACCACCGCCCAGAGCATCGCCCGGCAGGCCGGGCTTTCGAATTGCGATATGGTGATCTCCGGCGCTGAGCTCGACCGGATGTCGGACGAGAATTTGGCTGAGCGAATAAAGCAAGTGCAGGTTTTCGCCCGTGTCGTTCCTGAACAGAAGCTGCGCATCGTCAACGCGCTCAAGGCCAACCGGGAGGTGGTTGCCATGACCGGCGACGGGGTCAATGACGCCCCGGCGCTAAAAGCGGCCCATATCGGCATTGCCATGGGCGGTCGCGGCACGGACGTGGCCCGCGAATCCGCATCTCTGGTGCTGCTGGACGATGATTTTTCATCCATCGTCGCCGCTGTGCGCCTCGGGCGGCGCATTTTCGACAACATTAAGAAAGCAATCGCCTTTATTCTGGCGGTGCACGTACCCATCGCGGGGTTGTCGATGATTCCGGTTTTCTTTGCCGACTGGCCGCTGCTTTTGCTACCGGTCCACATTGTGTTCCTGGAGTTGATCATCGACCCGGCCTGTTCTCTGATCTTCGAGGCCGAGCATGCCGAGGCCAATGTGATGCGGCGGCCTCCGCGGAACCCGGATGAGAGACTTTTTTCAATGCGGACCATCGGCGTCGCCGTGATGCAAGGTCTCAGTGTTCTGGCAGTCTGCCTGGGTGTGTTCCTGCTGGCCCGATCCAGCCACTCGGCAGAAGTCGCACGGGCGCTGACCTTTGCCACCCTGGTCGTGGCCTTCATTGTCATCATTCTCGTCAACCGCTCGTGGACCAGGTCCGCCTTTGCCATGCTGCGCGTTCCCAATACGGCCTTGAAATGGGTGGTATTCGGTGCATGCCTCTTCCTGGCGGTTGTCCTTGCAGTACCGTTTGCACAGCGCCTTTTTTACTTCGCGCCGCTTCACCCGGTGGATTTGGTTTTCAGCTTGGGGGCCGGATTGGTCTGCGTTCTGTGGTTCGAATTACTGAAACTCACCAGACGATACCAGGGGGCCTGAACTTGAATGGAGTGGTATCAACCTGCATCATCCCCAAGATGGGGAAATAAAGGAGTCGACAATGGACTTGGAGGACCTTTTCAATCGTGACCACCGCAGCCGCAAACGCGGATACCGCGATCATGAAAATAAACACGGGCACTATGGGGACAGGCATGATGAAAACCGGCATGCTCTGTTTGACCGAGACCATCACGATGATAATGACCAGCGGCGTAAGCACGGTGATCAGCAATACAACCATCATAACGATGACTTATTCAATCTCTCGCACCTCTTGCCTCGTCTGCTTGCCAACAAGAAGATTCTGATCACGGCCGGTATTTTGGTCTTGGCAGTCATTGTGATTGTCGTCATCGTCGTGCTGCCGCTGTTCGGTCAGGCCCTCGACTTCATCAACAAAAGCGGGCTTCAGGGTGTGATCGACCGACTGCTGCAAGGCATTGGCGGTGCGAAGTAAGCATTTTCCGCCTGCCTATTCATTGATTTGGGGGAAAGAATGAACAAGTATAAAATTATAATGTTATCATTAATAGTTATCTGTATTGCAGGACTCGGGTTCTTGTTTGCAGCAACCGGAATGGCGGATGATGATCATGGATTTAAAAGGCATTTTGAGCGAGAGGACCAGCACAGCATCCCATTTTTGGAGTCCGATAATGAAGGCAATGAAACCGCCGGGCAGATGGCCGCATGGCTCCTACTTGTGGCGAACCTGCCTGTAGCCTTGAGTCTTCTGATTAAGGGGACGAATCGATTTGCGCCTCTGCGAATCGAATTAAAGAAAGCACTGGCGAATCTTAACCGGATGCAAAAAAAGGCCCTTATGTGGCTGCATTACTATCTCAATCCGGCGATCCTTGGCATTGCCCTATGGCACTGGTTGTCTTCGCGCTGCAAATCGTCGGCCCTGCCTGAACTTGGGCTGATAATGATGGTGACCGTGATCGCATTGGGCTTTCTCATAAAATTCAAGTTGTGTCCCAAAGCTTTTCGCAAGTATGCTTATCAGATCCATACACAACCGGTGATTTTTGTTGCCATGTTTCTGGTGTTGACGGTTGGGCACCTGATCGTCGATTAACTTTGACCCGCATTAAGGGAAGGCGGGCCTCTGCTTGTATCACCGGCACGGAACGGAAAGGAACAGACCATGAACATTTCGCGTAATAGAATCATGTGGTGGGTATCGCTGTTAATGCTTTTGGTTGTCTTTGCACCGACCATAAGTGCAGACGATGACGATAAAAGGCATCAACGCAGTGAGCGCAAATACAAAGAAAATAATCATAGGGGTGACAAGAACCTGAAACCGGTCAGCAGCGCCGCCTATGCCGACTCATGCGGTGCCTGCCATTTTGCCTATCAACCGGAATTATTGCCAGCCGGTTCGTGGAAACAAATTCTTGACGGCACCGATGATCATTTCGGAGAGGCGGTAGACCTCGATGAGGGCGCAAGGCTTGAAATTAGTGGTTATCTGGCATCAAATGCCGCAGATAAATCATCTGCCAAATTGGCTGGAGAAATAATGCGCTGCCTGGGGGGAACGACGCCGCTGCGAATCACCGACATTCCTTGTATTCGCAAGGAGCATCATGAAATCACACCGCAGACGGTCCAAAGAAAGGCTGTCGGTTCATTGTCGAATTGTATCGCCTGCCATCGAACTGCGGAAAACGGCGTATACGACGATGATGACGTATCCATTCCTGAATAATCGCGGTGGTATCTTTCAGGACTAAAATCAGAATAGCTATTTAAACGGCTCATAGGCCGAGGCCCCTATGAAATATGGCCTGATTACAGTACTCATCTGCATCGTCATTTATGAGATCTTCGAGCATATCATCTTACCGTTGTTCTGGAGGATTCGATATCGCAAGCGGAATTCAGCTTGCGGTCCTGAGGGCATGATTGGAAAAAAATGTACGGTCCAGCAGTGGAACGGAACCAGCGGCAAGGTAAGGGTTGGCGCTGAACTGTGGAATGCGAGCAGCCCTACACCGCTGATTCCGGGAGACGAGCCGGTGGTCAAGAGCATCGAAGGGCTGACGTTGCGGGTTTCATCTCAATTGGAAAGGTTGCCCGATTTACCGATAAAGAGGTTCGACAAGGATCATGCACATGATTCCTCAAAATAGGTACCGATTAAACGAGTATCAGATATCCAAGATGTCGGATGGACGCCTTTGGTGGACTTCCCATACCGGTTTTGCAGTTCAGATTAGTGGACCGTGCTATATTTATGGAAATGTATTGTTGATGGGAGACCGACGCGATGAAGAAAATGGGTTTATGAAATCGGAGTTTCTGGATTATCTGAAAAATCTCCCATTGTGGAATGGAACCCGGTACTATTGTTTTTCTTCCGCTATATTGGATACGGCTACCGGAGGTCACCCCGGCGAAGAAAGATTACAGCGATTGACTCACATGCATACTGCACCCGTTTTCGACGCGATCGTCGATGGAAAGGCTGAAACCTTCAAGTTGGGGAAATATCAGATATCCATCTCCATCGAAGGTGATATCAAATGGAAGTCTTATTCCGGAATAAGCCAAATTATCGAAGGTCCTGTTTTGATCGAATCCGATATCCTATTTTTAGGTCCGAAACTATGTGACGCTCCTGAAAAAAGCAAAAGGGAATTCATGCGCACCTTAATATCTCTTCCAAAATGGAATCGAACGACTTTTTGGTGTCGTAGCTTAGCATTACAGCCCGTTTTAAAGGATAATAAAAGGTCGGTACATGTCGTCGTCGAAAGTGCAAAAATTCCTCAACCAGCGGAAAGGGATTTTAGAAACCATCATCGAAAATTCGGCCAAGAGATGTGGCTCTACGCAACTGGTGTTAGTGCCAAATGGGCCTCAAGAATAACGAATAAATGGATTCAAAAGAGAAAAGCATTTCGGAGCAAAATTGATTAAGATCTAAGGCTGGTTATCGCTATCAACCCAAGATATGTAAAAAATATCCAACACCAATAATCCTCGGAAACCTTCCGGTGCTGATCTACTAGACCATAAGCAATAATCTCAACAAATAGTGATTCCATTTGTAAAAGTTAGCAGCTTGATGAGCGTCGTTTTCCCGGAGCCGTTCTGGCCGACCAGGGCGACCCTGTTCCCTGGGGCAATGTTCAGGTCGCTATCCGGTAAGGCCTGGACATTATCTGGATAGCGGTAACAAAACCCTCGTGCGCTTTACAGAACCCTATCCCGCAGCCCTGTGAAACAGGCGCTTGGATCATCTCATGCATCTTGGCTACACCTATGCACCCAGTCGGTCATAAGAAGCAGGGATGTTACCGGCAATTTTAAGAAATTGGCCGGTAACATCTCTACCAATAGCTTTCGAGAATTTTGCCGCGGAATTACGGATCTGGTCAATCAAGTGTTATCCCGGCATCCGCGGCAGCATCTATTGCATGGTCAACAAAAATCCTGGCGAAATCATCGTTTTCACCAAGCCCCACGTTTACGCAGATAACTTCAAATCCATTTTTCTTTAATATGGATTTCCAGGAATCCTCTTCATCGCTTGACATATCATTAAGCGTGTGATCACCGGCGACAACCATGAAGGGTTTGAGAACGACCTTTTTTATTCCATACAACTTCATAGTTTCAATAGCGTCTTCAATACCGGGGTAGCCTTCGACACAACCCGTTGCTGTAACCACCTCTGGATACATCTTGCGCATGACCGATGCCAATTCGAGATAAACACCGCCGTTGCCGGGGAAAAACTCATTTCCGTGGCCCATATAGAGAATGCCGGCTTTTTCCTTCTTCGCCAATTCAATATCCGGGGCCAAGACCATAGCAATCGCGGCAATATCTTCCGCATATGGGGCTTTGGTACCATAGGTGCCCAGTGCCGGCCTGCCAAGCGCGATTTTATGGAATGGTTTGTAGTGGGCTTTTTTCATCGTTCCCATACTCATCAAGGCGTCAACGTATGTGTGCAAATCGAGAAACTCTTCACCCATGGAGATATGCGTGGGTTGCAGGACAATGGTGTCAAACCCCTCGTTTTGCAAATCCGCGATTGTCGCGAGGGGCGTTTTTACATGGAGAACATCGGTGGGAATTTCAGGATGCGCTTTGATATATGCAGGGTCTTCTGCTCGGTGCTGCCATTTTTTACGAATGATGTTTGAAGTAAAAGCGATCCTCACCGGTGTATGGGGGTATTTTTCCATAAGCTGGCTACGGATATTCAAGAGTCCATCGAGGGCGGACTCTACCGTGGTACCGAACATGGCAAGCACAATGGCATTTTTGTGTTCAGCCTTGTAAGCGCCGCTTGCATGGCTTTTTGTCACATTCCCGGAAAATAGAAGTGTAACCGCGAAAAAGAATGATACGCATCTCAACATAAATCTCATGCCAACCTCCATCTTTTCCGGCCTGAAAAGGAAAAATCCCCAGGCCAATTGATAAATTGATCTGAGGACCCCTGATTTTTCCACAGATGTTTCGACGCGCTCCTGTCCACGGAGCAAGGTCGGATCAGTAATCAAGGCAGGTCTTCTGACTCCCGGATCGTCCTACTTATCGCGCCTTCCCAACGCCAATGCGTCAGTGGCGATAGCGACGTTCGTCCCCGGTCACAGCGGCGGGCCCGTTCCCGATTTTCACGGGATTCCCTATCAAGTCCGTGCGGACACCTGATCAATGGCTATTTATCATAAAATCACTTTCAATTACCAATAAAAATTGTCCTGGAAATTCAATGTAACTTTAGGTTTTTTGGCTTTTACTATTCTTACCGCACACGGGGCAATGCTGCATGCTCAACGGCTTTTCCAGACCGCTGCCGGCCAGCAAGGTTTCGTTTTGGAAAATTTCGACAGTCGGCCCGTCTGCCGTAATCCGGCCCCGGTGAAGTACGATGGTGCGCTGGCACAAGTCCATGGCCATATCCAAGTCATGGGTGGCAATAATTTTGGTGTGTTGAAAGGTTTTTAGCAATCCGATCAGCCGTCGGCGCGAGCGTGGGTCCAGGCTGGAGCTGGGTTCGTCCATTACCAGAATGTCCGGCGACATGGAGAGCACAGCCGCGATGGCTGCGGAACGTTTTTCTCCGCCGGACAGCTTGTAGGGCGGTCGTTTTATAAGGTGAGGCACGCCGACGGTTTCCAGTGCCTGCATCACTTTTTGTTCCACTTCCACCGCTGGCAAACCCAGGTTAAGGGGACCGAAAGCCACATCGTCAAACACCGTGGGCATGAACAATTGGTCGTCCGGGTCTTGGAATAGCATGCCCACCGTGCGGCGAACCGTTTTGAGATTCTTGGCGGTCACGGGATAATCGCCGATGCGCATGACGCCCTGAGTAGCGGTCAGGCAACCGTTGAGATGCATCAATAGTGTCGACTTGCCGGCGCCGTTGGCCCCCACCAGCGCCACTGATTCGCCGTGACCAATGTGAAACGAGACTCCGTTCAACCCCATGGTGCCGTCCGGGTAGACGTAGTGCAGATCAATTGCGTCAATGGTGTGGTGGCTCATGTGAATAATCCCGTAATCAATAAGCCCAGTTTCATGGGCAGGTTGGAAAACCGCAGCAGCGCAAACAGCAGCAGCCAAAAGGTCACATGACGTACTTCCTTGATGCCGAAGTGCATCGACCTAAGGATAGGAATATGTCCCTCGAAACCCCGACAGCGCATGGCCAGATGAACGCGCTGGGCTCGGTCCAGCGTACGCAGCAACAGGTGACCGACCATGGAGACGAAGGGCTTGAAGCCCATGCCTTTGGATTCTCCGAAGACGCGTAGCGAGCGGGCGCGCACAAGGCGAGCGGCCTCGTCCGTAAGGACAAAAATATAGCGGTAGAGAAAGAGCAGCTGAACCACAAAAGGCCGGGGAGTGCCTAACTTTTCCAGGGCCAGGCAGACGGTGTTGAAGCCGGTCAAGGCGATAAGCGTCAAAGCGGCTGTAACAGTGAGGACAAAACGCATTAAAATAGAAAGGTATGAGACCCATCCACCGGAAATATGGATGCTTCCCAGCTGGAAAAGGATCTCGCGATCCAACAAAGGATTGAAGATACCGATGAAGATAGCGAATGGGGCGACGATCATCACCTTGCGAAGCAAAAAGGTCAAGGGCAGATCCCCGGCGGTGATCAGGGTCACTGGGAAAATGAAAAAAGGGATCAGAGCCGACAGCTCGTATTTGCCAAAGGAGACCACGGTCACGATGAAAACCAGCGTGGTAATCAGCTTAGCCCTTGGGTCCAGACGATGCAGAGAACTATCGCCCGTTGCCAGGGTGTCCATCCGGCCGATATCGAATAAGTTTTGATCGATTTTTAACATGTTCAAGGCACCAATGGGCAGAGGCGGTATTGCCCCTGCCCATTGGATCTTTTAGGTGATGTTGCCGCGTTGGACAATTCTGACGCGTTCGTAAAAATTCGAAAAATATTTTTGCTTCCACACTATGTGGTATGAGCATAAAGGAAAATCACACCACCGATTGTATATGAAAATTTGCCAGCCGACTTTTTACGGTTTCATCAATTCTATTTCACATTATTTCTACGTCGTTTCAGTCCTAAACCGATCATTCCGGCCATGAGAAGGGTCAAAATCCCTCCCACCAGGCCAGCCACGGATGTTCCCGCGTCCACTGCTGGCCAGGGTGTGTGTGCTTCGGCCGAGGCCTCGGGTTCGCCACCTTCGGTTTTAAATCCATAATCGGGTAAAAAGGCGGTTTTTTCCTGGAGATGAGCCAACGATCCATGCAACCCGTGCTCTGGGTTCTCCAGCTCTTCGCTACCCGAGGTTTTGAACATAGCCCACTCCAGGCCATCCGGATTGGCTGAGGCGAACCAACTGAGGGCAACGCCGGTCAGAATAGCAATGGCTGAGAGTCCGACCAGAACCGTGCGCATGGATGACCGCCCCTCGGATGGGCTGCTTACGGCGGTGACGATTTCGGGACGGGCTTTCCAGACAAAACCGACCACGGCGGCTGTGACCAGCCCTTCCACAATGCCGATTGCCAGGTGGATAGGCTGCATCAACAGCACGAAGGTTCCGAAGGGCAGTTCCGAAATGCCTGAAAAAAGGGTCTGCAGAACCACGCCGAAGGCGCCCAATTGAAGGCCTATCACAGCGGATACCATAGCGCCGGTAAGAATACGGCCCTGACTGGCCTGGCCGCCAACGATGCGTTTAAAAATGAAGGGATAGGCCACGAAGCAGGGGAAAAAGCCCAGATTAAAAATGTTGCACCCTAGCGCCAGCAAGCCGCCGTCGGCGAAAAAGAGCGCCTGGACGGTCAAAACCGAGGCCATTACGAGAAAGGCGGCATAAGGACCGAGCAAGATCGCCAGGATCATCCCTCCTCCCAAGTGGCCGCTGGAACCTGTGGCCGGAATGGTGAAGTTGATCATCTGGGCCGCGAAAATAAACGCACCCAACACCCCCATGAGCGGGACCTTGTGGTCATCCAACTCTTCTTTGACCTTCTTGGAGCTGTAAGCGATCAATCCGGCGGTGGCCGCCCACATGGTACCTCCGACAGCCGGTGAAATTAAAGCATCTGCCATGTGCATAACCCAGTCTCCTTTAACTGATAAGTGAGTGAAATACACCCCAAAGATCGGGCACAACAAGCGTCCATTTCCAAGGGGATCATTTTATTCGAACACATGCCTTGTCTGGCCAACTTAATGGCATTGAATGAAACGGCTTGTAACCATAAGAGTACAATTGGATTTTGATTGAATAAACCTATCCTTCCCAGTGCTTTCCATTTCCGCACCAAATAAAAAAGGCCGCGAAGGTGCATCTCCTCTGAGGTGCATGGGCCTTCGTGGCCTGATCCAACCAACGAAAATAAATTTACAAAACTTACAGCATCTTCATGATGCTCTAATTAAGAGCGGCATAAAATCATACATCGGTCTAAATGTCAAGATTAATTTTTTAACGTTTAAATTTCAAAAGGTTAACAAAATTATGGCCACCATGCGAAATGAATGCACAGCCCAAACGCTTAGACGGTATTGCATCCTTAGGCCTGATATGTCACTCCGAATACCGAATCCGAAAGCCAGTTCTTGAAACTGGGATTGTTACAGAACTGCTTGAACATCTTGGTGTGGTCTGAAAGCCGGTCCATTTCAGCCGACAGTGGGGTCTTAATGGGCTTATTATCAGTCTCGAAAAACAGCAGCGCCATTATTCCCGTTTTTCCACATACAACTATAATTTACAAAAGTGGTGTGCTCGTTGCTGTTCCGGAAATGCTGACGCGTGCGGAACCATCCCTCGACCTGGGGATCACGCAGGTCCGGGTTGCCCTAAATGTGGGACCGCATGTTGTTGCCGCGTCATGGAAACTCATTGTTTGCCTTCGCTTATAACGATTTCCGCCTCGCCGTGCGTTCAGTCTTGGCGGACAGGTGACTCTGTATGTGACTTTCACTGGCCATGCCGCAGTTGCTCCGCCTCGTATTTCTCAAATGAGTCATAGTTCGGAATGCCGCGCGAGCGGTTGTTTCTGCCTTGAATGGTCTGGTCCACCCGGCTTTTGATGTACCCGTAGAGTTCCTCAAAGCGCGAAACATGGATGAAGAACGTCTTCGCCTTGAACTTGCGCTGAATGGTGGTGTGAATTTCGGCATGGTTGAAGGGACGGAAGCTGCCATAGCCGGCGTCGGCCTGACGATAATCGAAGTAGCGCTTGATCAGATAGTCGATGTATCCCTTCTTGATGGTGTCTGCGCCGATGGAATCCACCGGGTATTGCATCCGGGGCGACCGTTTGCGGCCGAAGGTTACGGTGTTGGCGATAATGCTGTCGCTGACACTCGCGGCATTCACGTTCACCGACTGCATGGGACTCTTTTCGGTCTGCCGGGGTGACGCCCTGTGCGTCCAGAACAGTTCCATCTTCTTTGCGTGGACATCCGCCGGTGAAATCTCCCCGCGCGTGATCTTGGAGTGACAGTTCCCGCACACGACGATCAGGTTTTCGATCTTGTTGCTCGAGGGGTCTCCGTCGATATGATGGATCTCCAGCACCGCCACGTCCTCAACGCCGCAGAATGGGCAACGGTTGTCGGCTTCCTGATAGAGCTTCTTGCTCGTCAGGGCTGAAACCGTTTTGCGCTGCTTCGGGCGCTTGGGCGTTTGGTTCTCTGTTTTGGACATACCTGGTTAAAGCTCCCCTTTGAATGCCTTGTCCAGGATCGAGGGAAGCAGGGCGTCGAGTTCGGATTCGGCGTCTTTTTGTGCAGCGAGCATTGCAGCGACTTTGGCTTGCAGGCGGTTGAACCAGACCTGCTTACCATACTCCGGCACGGGAACCTCAATCTCGGTCAACTTGGTGAGACCCAATGTGCGGTTTCTTCCTGCTCCACCTGGCGAAGCTTCGCCAATCTTCCGGAGCCCTTCCTCGGTCAGGAAGTAGAAGCACAGGAACTCGGGCGTGGAGACGCCCGCCTTGGGAACACATGTTATGAACCGGTGAGACCCGTATCGGTCGCTATCCTCTGGTTGGGCAACTGCAATCGCTCCTTCCCACGCAAACACGTTGCTAAAAATGAGGTCTCCAGGCTCTATGCCGTAAAGTCGCTTTGTGCCCACACTCAGGTAATCGAGGGCGGGTTTGTGGAATGTCCCTTTGCCGAATGACCGGATACCGAGTTCCGGATATTCCTCACCCATTTTGGGTTCGACGGGACGACGTACAAGCGGAGCCACATCGTTCATCGTCCGCGAGGGCACACCATCAATTACTTGTGCAAAGGCGCTACGGAGCATTGCCTCCGCTTTCCGTTCGATCTCTGCCTTATAGCTCAGTGCCTCATTTATTTTCGCAACGATGGCATCGATCTTTATCACGATCCGGTCTTGTTCATCCCTGTCGGGGAGCGGTATCGACATTCGAAGGAATCTGTCCTCCTTGAGCCTTACGCGGTTGGTCGTTCCTTCGCTAGCAGATCGGCACAGTTCTATGAATCTTTGGGTACAACTCAGCCACTTTAAAAAACCAGGAGCAAGGCGTTGGTCGATTATCTTGAAGGATGGGAAATCGTTAGTAGCAATGGCTCCATCCAATTCATCGGATACGATACCAAATGCGCCATGCCTCGCATCAATTCGAGACAGAATGAAATCGCCTGCACGAACGCGAAATCTGCGTCCCGTAGCCAATTCCAAACCTGTCGTTTCCCCTCGTGGAACAACTCCCTTACCCCACAGTCGCACGGTGACCTGCTGGTAGCGGGCGGCCACATCGATCTCGATTGAGTCCTCGTTCTTTTCGAGAACCTCCCCGAGAGGAACTGTAGCCCAGCCGTTGCCCGTCATGGTTTCCCTCCTCGGGAGCCAACTGGCTCAGCCAATGTAGCTTTGATCTCTTCTATGATCTTCCCGATTCGAAGGTTCTTTTCAGCGATACTCTCCGCAATCTGTTCGGGGGGAAGATGCTCAAGTGCTTCAGCGCCACGTGGATTCTTTAAATCAAGGTTGCAGCCGTTAGATAATACGCCCTTTGCCTTGACCTTCCAGGCGTGCGCGTTCTCCTGGCGCTTAGTCGATTTGAACCATTTGAACAGATCAGCGAGTTCATCGTATTGAAGCGGACTGGTCTTGGTGTATTTTTTCCGGCCATCAGGCAATGGTTGTTCGTAGTACCAAATCATTTCCGTCGGTCCGGAGCGGTCGAAGAAGAGAAGATTCGTCTGGATCGGTGTGTACGGTTCAAAAACGCCCTGTGGCAGCCGCACGATGGTGTGCAGGTTGAAGCTCGTAAGCAATTCCTCCTTGATACGCGCACAGAGACCATCGCCAAACAGCGCACCATTGGGAACAACAACCGCTGCGCGGCCGGGCTTTGGGCTGCGCTTGAGTTTCCGCATGATCAGTTGAAGGAATAGTAGCGCAGTTTCCGTGGTCTGCTTGTCCTCCGGAAAGTTGTTCAGAATTCCACGTTCCTCCTCACCCCCGAATGGTGGATTGGTGAGAATCACGTCGACCCGGTCGCGGTCACCGATCTCGTTGAGCGGAAAACGCAGGCTGTTTTCGGGATCGATCTGGGGCGCTTCGAGACCGTGCAAAAGCAGGTTCATCTGGCAGAGGAGGTAGGGAAGCGGCTTGGCCTCGCCGCCGAATATGGACTGTTCCTGAAGGACCCGCCTGTCTTCCACGGTCTTGACCTGTTTGCCCAGGTGATTGAAGGACTCCACCAAGAAGCCGCCGGTGCCGCAGGCCGGGTCAAGGATCGTCTCACCGAGCCGCGGATCGAGGGCCTCGACCATGAAGCGCACCACCGGACGCGGTGTGTAGAACTCCCCCGAGTCGCCGGCCGCGTCGCGCATCTCCCGCAGCATGGATTCATAGAGGTGGCCGAGGGTGAAAAGTTCATCCTGGGCCTCGAAATGGATCGCGTTGACCTGATTAACAACGTCTCGCAGGATGTAGCCGGACTGGATTCGGTTGGCCAGTCGGCTGAAAACGCTGGCGATGACTCGCTTGCGGCTGGTGGGGCCGTTGTGCAGGCCGCTCAGGTAGGCGAACAGCCCTTGACCTTTGGTCCCATCGGTCCGGACAGCCTCTTCCTGGTTGATGAAAGCGATCAGCTCCGGACCGGTAACACCATTTTCCTGAGCGGCCCAATCACGCCACCGGTAAGGCGGTTCGATGGTCGGGCGGTATTTCGTTCCCCTCATCTTGGCGCGCGACGCTTCGATCTGCTCCAAGTCATCGAGAAACTTGAGAAACATGACCCACGTCAGAAGCGGCAGCCGGTCCAGGTCGCCGGAGAGACCCTTGTCTTTGCGCATGATCTGCCGGCATGACTTGATGACGCTGCCGAGACGCTCGGCCGTGGTTTTGGGTGGGTTCGCTTTCTTGGTTCGTTTGGCCATTATCTTCCCTTAAGCCGCATAGAGCAGCGTTTGCAGTTCTCGAATCGCTTCGACCAGCCTATCTTCTCCGCCGAAATAACGGGCGATCTGAATCACATTCCCACGTTTGCTGATGGGCGGAACCTCCAACACATCAGGGATGACGAATTGGGCGGTGCCATGCTCAGTGTATTTATCGAGGAGTTCACCGAGAATTTCCCGCGCCTCGGGGCCATATTGATCGAAGAAATCCTTTTTCTCGGAGCGAAGGCGCTGGGCGCGCTCGCGCCGTGTCCGAAGCGGCGCGTTAAAGGCGATATGGCACAGGAGGTCGAGGGGGTTGGGGCGGTGTACGGTTTTCTTGGACACCGAATTGGGAGTAAGAGATCCCCAGGAGGTGTTCGATGACGAAGGATGGAATGAGGGGCAGAGGAGCCTCCTCCCCGGTGGAGGGAGGCCATAGGCCGACCGGAACCGGGGATGAGGCACGCAAGCCGCCCAAGAGGTTCTGGGCCAAGCACAAGACCGAGGCTGTGCTCAGGCTACTGCGTGGTGAGGACATCGAGATTTTGAGCCGTGAACTTGGCGTGACCGCCGCCGCCCTGACCCGCTGGCGGGATCAATTCCTTGCTGGCGGTGCCGAGGGGCTCAAGAAGCGCTCACCCAAGGA